>JBEAPO010000144.1:0-3696 GCA_041164425.1 Actinomycetota bacterium | reverse complement strand
CAACGACTCATTTGCCGAGATGCGTCGCGGCCAAGCACGCGAGCTCGTCTCTGATACAGCGCTCGTCGACCGCATCGTGCATGCACCAACCACGTACGTGCTTGCCCACGAACCAGACGTGCTTGTCGAGCAGGTTCGCTTGATCGAGCCCGCACCAAACGGCCGTGACGTACGTGTTTCAGTGGCAAATGGCGCAGCAACCGATCAATTCTTCGTTTCGGTCGTCTGTCGCAACCAGAAGGGGCTCCTCTCACGGCTGACCGCCGCCATCGCCGACTCCGGATTCTCCGTGGTGAGCGCAAGTCTCGCAACATGGCCCGACGACACGGTTCTCGACTCGTTCGTGGTCGTCGGAAATTCGGCGGCTCTCGACAATCTCAAATCCCAACTCCAGAAGTCGGTGCGTGGGCGTCTTCGCCCGCGCCGTCTGCCGGGCACGCCACCCCGAATCGAGATCGACAACACGTTGCACCCGTGGCACACCATCATGCGTGCCTCGGGTCCCGACCGAATCGGCTTGCTCGCGATGCTCACCTACGCGCTGCACGACGTCGACGTCGTGGTCCATCACGCGTCGGTCGACACCGCAGCCGGCAACGTGGACGACTCGTTCGAAATCTCCGATGCGAACGGCCGAAAGCTGACGGATTCGGCCGCCGCCGAGATCGCCGGCGCGGTCGCCGCGTTGTGCGACCCGGCCTGAGGGTCCCCGAAACACAACGTTCACACAACGACGAAATCGGCACATTCCTGAAACACAACGGCGACCGAACCGAAACCTTTCTCCCATAGTTTCTCGACGACCCCACAGGGGCGCAACCTTGACGTCAACGGCGACACGACTGGTTGCTCACATCGAGAAACGAACAGGAGACAGCAGTGAAACTGATCACCGCCATTGTCAAGCCGTTCAAACTCGACGACGTAAAGGACGCACTGAAGGCAATCGGAATCCTCGGGATGACGGTGTCGGAAGTTCGCGGCTTTGGTCGTCAGGGCGGGCACAGCGAGACTTACCGAGGCGCGGAATACAACATCGAGTTCGTACCCAAGGTGCGTGTCGAACTCGTCGTCGACGACGGAGATGTTGACAAGGCCATCTCGGCCATCCGCAATGCAGCGAACACCGGAAAAATCGGCGACGGAAAGGTTTGGATTACAAGTGTTGAAAGACTCGTGCGAATTCGCACCGGAGAGGAGGGTCGCGATGCGATCTGAAGTCAAAAAAACTTTCGCCCGCAGGGCGACAATCGGTGCCACAATCGCGACGGTCGCGGGTCTTGCGATGGCAACCCCCACGTTCGCGGCCGAAGAGGGCCCGACTGCTGCCGACGTGCAGAAGATCCTCGACAACGTTTGGATCCTCATCGCGGCAATCCTGGTCATCTTCATGCAGGCGGGCTTCGCGCTCGTGGAAGCGGGCCTCACCCGCGGCAAGAACGTGGCCAACATCTTCATGAAGAACCTCATGGACTTCTGCGTAGGTGCCCTGCTCTTCTTCGCGGTTGGCTACGCAATTGCGTTCGGTGGCGACCTGACGGGCTTCGGCAAGTTCCTGGGCGGCGACGGCTGGTTCCTCGCCGGTGACGGGATTTTCACCTACGGCAACCTCGACAAGTTCGTGTTCTTCACTTACCAGGTCGCGTTCGCTGCAACCGCTGCGACGATCGTTTCGGGGGCCATGGCCGAGCGGACGAAATTCAAGGCATACGTCCTCTACAGCGCGGTAATTTCCGCAGTGATCTACCCGATCGTCGTGCGTTGGCAGTGGGGCGGCGGTTGGCTGTACCAACTCGACACGCCGTTCCATGACTTTGCTGGTTCTGCCCTCGTCCACATGACGGGCGGCGTCGCCGCCGCGGTCGGTGCGGCCTTCCTCGGTCCGCGCATCGGCAAGTACGGCGCCGACGGCAAGCCCCGTGCGATTCCCGGACACTCGATTCCGTTCGCCATTCTTGGTTGCATCATCCTCCTCGTCGGTTGGTACGGATTCAACCCCGGTTCATGGCTCGGTGCCGACCCCGTGATCGGCAAGATCGCGGTCAACACCACGCTCGCGGCCGCCGCCGGTGCGTGCGTCGCGATGGTTATCACTTGGCTCAAGTCGGGCAAGCCCGACGTCGCAATGACGGGCAATGGCCTTCTCGCCGGTCTCGTTGGCGTCACCGCGGGTTGCTGGGCGGTCAATGGGCTCGGCGCAATCATCATCGGCGCCCTTGCCGGGTTGATCGTCGTCTACTCGGTCTACTTCTTCGATCGCATTCGCATCGACGATCCGGTTGGTGCGGTGAGCGTCCACGGCGTCTGCGGCGCATTCGGCGCAATTGCCGTCGGTCTCTTCTCCGCGACCGAAGCGGACGGGGTCGTGAAGAAAGGGCTCTTCTACGGTGGCGGAGCCGACCAGCTCGTGAGCCAGGTGATCGGCGTCGTCGCGATCGCACTCTTCGTACTGGTGGCAACCATCGTTCTCTTTGGAATCCTGAAGGCGACCGTCGGGCTTCGCGTCGACGAACAAGAAGAGCGCGAAGGCCTCGACATTCACGAGCACGGCGTGCCGGGCTACGTGACCGAATAGTCAATCGGCCCCGAGTGGCCGCAATTGGTGGGGTGGGCGAATCGCCGTCGCGAAAGCGGCGGCGATTTGCACATTCACCGTTTGGAAACAGTCCGTTAACAAGATCCACCTACCTTCGCTGCCCATGACAGCCAACACCCCAATCGACTCGGGGGCCACCGCGTGGGTGCTCGTCTCCTGCGCACTGGTCCTTTTCATGACCCCGGGCCTTGCCTTCTTTTACGGTGGCATGGTTCGTTCCAAGAACGTTCTCGGCATGCTCATGCAAAACGTGTTCGCGATGGGTCTGATCTCGGTGATCTGGGCCGTGATCGGATTCAGCCTCGCTTTCGGGGGTGACAACAAGTGGTTTGGAAACTTCGACTTCCTCTTCCTTTCGGACGTCGCCAACACGCCCAGCCTCCCTGGGTACGTCGGAGACTTCGCCATGGTGATTCCTCCGCTCGCGTTCGTCGCGTACCAGATGATGTTCGCGGTCATCACCCCCGCACTCATCACCGGCGCTACGGCGGATCGCATGAAGTTCTCCGCCTACGCGGTCCTCATCGGCGTGTGGGCGATCGTCGTCTACCCGACCGTTGCCCACTGGGTGTTCAGCCCCAATGGCTGGCTCTTTGGTGAAGGAGCTCTCGACTTCGCGGGTGGCGCCGTCGTTCACATCAACGCCGGCGCCGCAGCCCTTGCAGTCGTGTTCGTTCTCGGCAAGCGCCGTGGTTGGCAGCGTGAGGCGATGCCTCCCCACAACCTGCCCTTCACGATTCTCGGTACGGGGATCCTGTGGTTCGGGTGGTTCGGCTTCAACGCCGGGTCAGCCCTCGGCGCCAACGGTCTCGCCGCACAGGCACTGATCAACACCCAACTCGCCGCCGCGTCGGCGATGCTTGCGTGGCTCCTCGTCGAGAAACTCCGCGCGGGTCATGCCACGACGCTCGGCGCCGCATCGGGCGCTGTTGCCGGCCTTGTTGCAATCACCCCGTGTGCCGGGTTCGTCGGCGGGATGGCTCCGATCGTCATCGGACTGGTTGCCGGGGCGGTGTGCTACTTCGCTCTGTCCTTGAAGACCAAGTTCGGCTTCGACGACAGCCTCGACGTCATCGCCGTTCACCTGATCGGCGGTCTCC
>JBEAPO010000143.1:0-20714 GCA_041164425.1 Actinomycetota bacterium | reverse complement strand
CTGGCCCTTGCACCCGGTGGCTTCTTCGAGCAACGCGTTGAGTTCAACCGCGGCATTCCACGCCTGGTCGTTGGCAAAGAAATTGCTGACGTGCAACAACGATTGCGATTGCGAGCACAGTGCGGCGGCAACGCCGGGGTGCGCATGGCCGAGCGACGTGACGGCGAGGCCACAGAGGAAGTCGAGATACCGCTTGCCCGACGAATCCCACAGTTCTGTTCCCGAGCCGCGTGCGAACATCACGGCCGGCGGACCGAACACCGGCAGGAACGGGCACGCGTCGAAGCCGCCGGCCTCGGCGAATGCGTGCTTGGACATTGGTTCGTTTGCCATGCCTCAACCCCTCTCGACGCCAGTAACCATGGTTCCGATACCGGCATCAGTGAACAGTTCGATGATCGTCACGTGCGCGACGCGGCCGTCGAGTATGTGCACAGCGGGCACACCGAGTTGCACGGCCTCGAGACAACTCTCGGCTTTCGGAATCATGCCGCCTGCAATGGTGCCGTCACCCAGAAGACCTTTGAGCTCGGTCGCGGTCAGCTTGCTGATGAGGCTCGTCGCGTCGTTGACGTCGCGTCGCAGCCCTTCGATATCGGTGAGGTACAACAACTTTGCCGCGCCGAGCGCACCGGCAACCGCTGCAGATACAGAGTCGGCATTGATGTTGTAGGTCTGGCCCCCTGCGTCGACACCGATGGTGGCGATGACAGGAATGCAGCCATCGTCGAGCAACTGTTCGAGAACGGCAGTGCGCAAGCCGGTGACGTCACCAACGAAGCCGAGACCGGCGTCGCGCTGAACGACAGAGATCATTCCGTCATCCGCACCCGACAACCCCACGGCACGGCCGCCCCGTGACGAGATGGCGGACACAATGCTTGGGTTGACTTCGCCCGTCAGGACCATGCGCACGACCTGCATCGTCGCCTCGTCGGTGACACGACGGCCGTCGCGGAACTCGCTCTTCACGCCGAGACGTTCGAGCATCGCGTTGATCTGCGGCCCACCACCGTGCACGACGACGGGTCTGATGCCGACGGCGCGCAACATCACGATGTCCTGTGCGAAAACGTCGAGCGGGTCTGCGTGTTCGGTGCCGGACAGCGCGTTGCCGCCATACTTCACGACGACTGTCTGGCCGGCAAAGCGCTGGATGTACGGCAGGGCCTCGATGAGAACCTGCGCGGTCGTTGCGGGATTGCTCATGGCCACATCCCGACCGACGAAAGTCCCGCCGACTCGTCGAGGCCCAACGCCACGTTCGCAGCCTGCACGGCACCGCCCGACGCGCCCTTTGTCAGGTTGTCGAGAGCGGAGATAACGATGACGTGTCCCGTACGCGCGTCGACCCGTGCGGTGATGTGCACCGCGTTGGTGCCGAGGGTCGCCTTCGTCGACGGGATCGCATCCGACACAACGACGAACGGCTCACTCGCGTACGCGGCGTGGAGCGCGCCAAGAACGTCGTCGGTCGTCGTTCCGGCCGAGACCGGTCGCCCGTAACACGTGGCCAGAATCCCCCGATTCATCGGGGCGAGATGTGGGGTGAACAAGATTTCGCCGCCGATCAGTTGTTGCATCTCGGGTGTGTGCCTGTGGGAGACGAGACCGTAGGCAGTGAAATCTTCGTCGACGGAGCAGAACATGCTCGACGACTTCAGGGCCTTGCCGGCACCCGACACCCCGCTCGCGGCGTCGACGATGATGCCCTTCTGCTCGATGACTCCTGCTGCGACGAGCGGCCTGAGGGCAAGCGTTGCTGCCGTGACGTAACAACCGGGCGTTGCGACCAGCGTCGCGCCGGCCAGTTCCCGACGGTAGACCTCGGGGAGGCCGTACACCGCCGTCGACAATAACTCGGGGTGCGTGTGCGTGAACCCGTACCAGGTTGGGTACTGCGAAACGTCGGTCAAGCGGAACGCCGCCGAGAGGTCGACAATGAGCCCGACCTCGCCGATGAGTTCGGGCACCAGTTCGAGAGACGATTCGTGGGGCGTGCAGAGGAACACGACGTCGAGGCCTGAGAGTGCCGCCGTATCGTGCGCCTCGGCCATGAGATCCGGGTAAGCAGCAGCAAGATTCGGGTACAGAGATGCGATTCGTTGGCCCGCCTGTGTGTCGCCCGTGGCACGCACGACGTCGATGTGTGGATGCGCCGCGAGGAGGCGCAGCAATTCGACGCCCGTGTAGCCGGTGGCCCCAAGGATCGCCGCACGTTTCTTGCCGATGTTCTCTTTCACGGACATAGGTGTATGACTATACAGGCTGATGTATAGTCATACACGGATACTTGTCAGCGAAGCTTGGCGCCCAACTTTTCGGCTGCCGCGATGCACTTGGCGCGGATTCCGGCCACCTCGTCGTCCGTGAGCGTGCGGTCGTGGGCCTGAAGGCGCAGACGATACGCGAGGCTTCGCGAACCGTCGGCGACCCCCTTACCGCGGTAGACGTCGAAAAGTTCGAGGCTGACAGCGAGGTTCCCGGCGGCCGATTTCACGGCACGGTGGAGGTCTGCGGCCCCAATCGCCTCGGGGGCGACGAATGCCAGGTCGATGTCGCTCGACGGGAACCGACTGACCGCCTTGGCAGCGACGGGCTTGGGTTCCTCGCGCAGAACGACACTGAGCGACAGCTCGACGCAACTGACACGCCCGGCGATGCCGTGGTTGCGCAGGACAACCGGTGACAACTCGCCCATCGCTCCGATGACCTGTTTGCCACGGCGCAACGTCGCCGACCGTCCCGGGTGATAGCCCGATGGCGTCGACTTCGTATCGATCTGTGCCCCGAATCCGAGTGCGTCAACCAGGAGAGTCCACGAGCGCAACGCCGCGAGTTCACCATCGTGGTCGTCGACGGACATCACGCACAACATCTCTTCCTCGTCGGGCAACGGATTCTCGCCACGCGGGTACACGTGGCCGACTTCGTAGAGATGAATGTCATCGACGCGATGCGACTGGTTGTATGCGATCGACCTGAGCAAACCCGGACGCAGCGACACGCGCAACACCGACTCTTCGGCAACGAGCGGGTTGACGAGCGCGAGTTGGCGCGAATCGTCGACACCGGCAAGGCGAGTGGCCGCGGGGTCGAGGAACGGATTCGGCATCGCCTCACTCCAACCGCCTTCGATGAGTACGCCGTGCACGAGACGACGACGCTGCTGCACAGCCGAGAGACGACCGTGAACCGTCGAATTCGGGACGCTCTTTCCGAGCGCTTCGTAGCCGTAGTGACGAGCAAGCTCTTCGATGACGTCGATCTCCGTCGTCGAATCGGGCCGCCATGAAGGAATGGAGACGGTGAGCTGGCTCCCCTCACCCACACAGCGATATCCGATCGGTTCGATGAGATCGGCGACCTGTCCGGCACTCAATGACACACCGAGCATGCGCTCGACCTGCGTGAGTCGGAGCGTGACGTCGAGGCTCGGCGCCGGGCACGTGTCGTTCCGTGTCACCTGCGGCGCACCGTGAACCTCGAGCTCGGGGCAGGTAAGGCGCAGAATCTCGATGAAGCGCCATGCCGCCGATTCGAGCCCCCACGGGTCTGCGCCACGTTCGAATCGGGCGGAGGCTTCGGACCGCAGTCCGTGCCGCGCGGCCGATTCGAGCACCGTGTCCGCCGGGAACCATGCGACTTCCAACACGATCGCCGTCGTCGACTCGACGACCTCGGAGTCGAGACCGCCCATCACGCCACCGAGACCGACGGCGACGTCGTTTCCGTTGGCAATGACGATGTCTGCGGAGTGCAATTCGCGCGTGGCGCCATCGAGCGTGACAAGTGTTTCACCGGCCTTGGCGAAGCGCACACGGAAGCCCGATCCGACGGATCGCAGGTCATAGGCATGAGTGGGCTGATTTCGCTCGAGCATCACGTAGTTCGACGCGTCGACGATGTTGTTGATCGGACGCATTCCGCTGCGGGCGATGCGGTCCTGCAGCCACTGTGGTGACTGCGTGACACGAATGTGCTTCACCACCGTGGCAGTGAAACGACCACACGAACCAGGGTCGACGATGTCGATCGGCAGTGCATGAACGGAATGAGTTGCCTCGCCCGCCGTATCGGCACCGAAGGGTCGCCGCAACCGTGCGGCAAGATCACGTGCGACCCCCATGTGGCCCCAACAGTCGGGGCGGTTGCGAGTGAGGTCAAGGTCGAAGACGGTGTCGGTGGTGACTCCAAGCGCGTCGAACACGTCGACTCCCAACGGAAGATCAGCAGGAAGAATGAGAATTCCGCCGTGATCGTCGTTGAGTTCGAGTTCCTTCGCACTGCAGCACATGCCCTCGGAATCGATGCCGAGGATGCCGCGCCGCAGAATCTCTCGGCCGTCGGGCATCTTCGTGCCGAGCGTTGCAAGCGGAATCTTGTCACCCGGCTTCATGTTGAAAGCACCACACCACACATGCAGTTCGTTCGAACCGTTGGTGGTGAGGTACACGCGGTGAACCTTTTCGGCGTCGGGATGTCGCTCGGTCCGCAGTACCTGCGCAACTACCACACCGGGCACCTTCGTCCCCGCGGAAACGGTTTCCTCCACAGGCATTCCGAGCGCGGTCAATTCATCGGCGAGAGCGTCGACGTCGTCGCCGAAGTCGGCGAATTCGTTCAACCATGACAACAAAACCTTCATGAGGAGAACTGCCTCAGGAATCGCAGGTCGTTGGTGTACATCTCGCGAATGTCCTCGACGGCATGACGTTCCTTCGCCATGCGATCGATGCCGAAGCCGAAGGCGAATCCCGACCATTCTTCGGGGTCGAGGCCGCCCGCACGCAGAACGTTCGGGTGAACCATGCCGCACCCACCCAGTTCGATCCACGATCCGTTGGCGCGGCGGATGTCGAACTCGGCACTTGGCTCGGTGAACGGGAAATACGAGGGACGCAGGCGGCTGGTGAAGTCGGCGCCGAAGAACGCCTTCGTGAACGCCTCGATTGTGCCGGCGAGATCCCGGAATGTGATGTTGCGGTCAATGACCAGGCCCTCGATCTGGTGGAACACCGGCATGTGCGTGGCGTCGGGAGTATCGCGACGAAAGACACGACCAGGCATGACGGCGTAGATCGGGGGTGGCCACTCCTGCATGACCCGGATCTGGACAGGTGACGTGTGTGTGCGCAGAACAACGCTGCCGGGTTCACTGCTTTCGACGAAGAGGGTGTCCCACATGCTGCGCGCGGGGTGCGACTTCGGCATGTTGAGCGCCTCGAAGTTGTAGAAGTCGCTTTCGACCTCGGGACCCTCGGCGACCTGGAAGCCGAGGCCGACGAAGACGTCTTCGAGTCGCTGTGTGGCTTGCGTGACGAGGTGGGTGCGCCCACGACGAGACACGGCGATGCGTTCGGTTAGGTCGATACCTTCGGTGGCCATCTGCGCCTCGAGTTCGGCGGCTTCGCACTCGGCGCGCTTCGTTGCAATCGCCGCCTCAACGGCGAGCATCGCTTCGTTCACGGCCTGCCCCGTGGCCTTGCGCTCGTCGATGTCGGAAACCGAGCCCAACCTCGACTTCAACTGCCCGAGAGGCGACTTCTTGCCGACCAACGTGGCAGAAAGACCCGCGAGTGCGGCTGCTGACGAGGCGCCGGCGATTTCGGCGAGTGCGGCGTCGACGGCGGCGGAAATGTCGTTACGCATGGCGAGCCAACGCTACTGCCCCGACCCCGACGACGAGCGGTGTTTTCTCTGACGGGCGATTTCGAATGCGAGCACGGTCGTGGCCATGGCAACGTTCAGGCTCTCGACCGGGCCGACGTGGGGAATCGTGACCCACGCATCAATGGGTGCCGATGGATCGAGACCGGCAGCCTCGTTACCCATCACCAAAGCGACACGACCCGTGAAGTCGAACTCGTCGTAGGCGACCGACCCGGATTGTTCGTGCGACGAAGTACCGACCAACGAAAGTCCCGCGGCGGCCACTTCCACGATCGAAGCCACCTCGATGCAGGGCAGAACGAAGAGTGCGCCCGCGGTTGCACGAACCACCTTCGGGGAGAATGCGTCGACGGTTCCCGGCGTCACGACGAGAGCCGCGGCACCCGCAGCTGCGGCGCTTCGGATCATCGTTCCGAGATTTCCCGGGTCCTGCACACGATCCGCAACGAGGACCCAACCGAGTCCGATTCGCGAGAGATCTCCCAAGGCCGGAAACTCGACGATCGCGATGTGCGGCTGCGGCGACACCGTCGACGCAACCCGCTCTATTGTCACCGACTCGAGAAAGTGCACCGCCCCCGAGGTGATCGGAGACTCCCCTTCGCGTACGAACTCCTCGACGACGGTGAGACCCGCGTCGATCGCAGCCCGGACGAGAACCTCCCCCTCAACGACGAAGCACCCCGCCGCGCGACGCGCCTTCTTCTCGGAGAGAAGATCGCGCAGTCGGCGAACCGGGGTGCTCGTGAACCCGATGGTCGGCTGGCTCAGCCCAGGGCTCCCTTGGCCTCGGCTACGAGACGACCGAAGGCGTCGATGTCGTGCACGGCGAGATCAGCGAGGATCTTGCGGTCGACTTCGATACCCGCGGCGTTCAGACCCGCAATGAAGCGGCTGTAGCTGATGTCGTGGATACGGCAACCGGCGTTGATGCGCTGAATCCACAGACGCCGGAACTCGCCCTTCTTTGCGCGGCGGTCGCGGAATGCGTACTGCCCCGACTTCATCACCTGCTCGTTCGCGGCGCGGGCCGAACGGCTCTTGTTGCCGTAGTAACCCTTCGCGCGCTCGAGGACCTGCTTGCGGCTCTTGCGAGCGTTGACTGCGCGCTTTACACGTGCCATTTCATGTACCTACCTTTTCGAATCTTCCGACAGAACCTGATCAGCGCTCACCGAGGAGGCGCTTGATCTTCTTCTCGTCACCCTTGTGAACGTCGACGGTTCCATCGAGGCGACGCGTGCGGGTGGATGCCTTCTTTTCGAAGAGGTGCTGGCGGTTGGCCTGCTGGCGGCGCAACTTGCCCGTGCCCGTCTTCTTGAAACGCTTGGCTGCTGTCTTACTTGTCTTCATTTTCGGCATGTGATTCTCCTGACTCACTGGCGATCGCTGTTTCGTCACCCGGCGCGGGCGGCTTGACGGAGCTCTTCTCGGGCTTCTTCACGGCTTTCTTGTCGGGCGCCAAGACCATCGTCATGTTGCGCCCCTCGAGACGAGCCTGGGTTTCGACCTTGACGGACTCACCCAGTTGTTCGAGAACGGCGTCGAGGATCTTGGAACCGAGTTCCGGGTGGGCCATCTCACGCCCCCTGAACTGCAGTGTCACCTTGACCTTGTGCCCGTCTTCCAAGAAGTCGTGCATGTGACGCACCTTGGTGTCGAAGTCTCCCTTGCCGATCTTCGGACGGAACTTCACTTCCTTGATGGTCACCTGCGAGGTCTTCTTGCGGGACTCCTTGGCCTTTTGTGATTCCTCGTAACGGAACTTTCCGTAGTCCATGATGCGACACACGGGTGGATTGGCAAGTGGTGCAACTTCGACGAGGTCGAGGTCGACTTGCCGTGCGAGTTCGAGTGCGTCGGGCAGGGATTTGATTCCCAATTGGACGCCGTCGGCGCCGATGAGGCGCACCTCGCGAGCCCGAATGCGATCGTTGTACCGCGGTTCGTTCTGCGCCGTAGCTATGGCCGTTCACTCCTGTGCAAGTGGCTGCTCCCTTTCGTTTGCGCCGATGTTCCGATGAAACCGGTATGGGCGCACGACGGGTCGCGCAGCACGGAGAGCCGTGCAACGGGACCCAGACGCACTCCCGAACCGGGGTGGCTGGGTGGGGCACCCGCGAACGGGGCCCACTTGGCCTGAATTTCTCCGCGAAGGCTAGCGGAGCCCCTCAGGCTTCCCACGGCTAGCGTCTCGCAACATGTCGAGCCCTTCCGACTCAGCCACTGGTGAGCAATTGGCCGATGCCGCCGAGGCACTGGCCGAAACCCGGCAACGCCTGGCCGAAGTCCCCGCCGAGGTCGTGGTGGTCAACCACGTGATGGGCCTTTACGAACTGGCAGCCATCCACCTGTCGGCCGAACCACCGCGTCTCGCCGAGGCGGCCCTCGCAATCGATGCCGTTGCCTGCCTCGTCGAGGGACTCGAGGGTCGTCTCGGCGACGAGCAATCGACACTCAAAATGGCGCTCGACAACATCCGCATCGCTTTCGTGCAAATAAAGGATGCGACGGAGAAGAACTAGAGCTTCACAACCGCGGCGGCTTCGGCCCGGCCGAAACGTGTGACCGTGGCGAATTCGACTCGTTGACCAACAGCGATGTCGCGTGTCTTGTCGGCGATGTTGATGCAGTGCAGCAGGTAGACGTTGCCCCCATCGTCGGTGACGTAACCGAGACCAGCGTGCGTGTCGAAGTCGGAGACGACTCCCCCGCGCACGCCTTCGAAGGCGGGCGCGGCCGTAGCGGCGTAACGCTGGGTCATCAGTGGATGATCTTCGAGATCGGCAGCTCGAGGATGTCGGTTGCACCCGCGTCCTTCAACGCGGGGATAACCGTGTTGATCGTGCGCTTCTGCACCACGGATTCCACCGCATAGTCACCCGATGCCAGCCGGCTGACCGTTGGCGACTTTGCCGACGGCAGGACGGCCAGGACTTTTTCGTAGTTCGCTTCGCTGACGTTCAGCTTCACGAGCACCTGTCCGCGCGCCTCGAGGGTTCCGGTGAGCAACGTGTGCAGTTGTTCCATCGCGTGACGCTTTGCGGGGTCGGCCCATGAGGCGTTGTTGGCGATGAGTTCGGTGTAGCTGGTGAGGATCGTGTCGATGATGCGCAATCCGGCGGCCTTCAGTGCACGTCCGGTTTCGGTGATGTCGACAACGCAGTCAGCGATGTCGGGAATCTTCGCCTCACTTGCGCCGTAGGACAGACGTACATCGGCCGCAATGCCCTTTTGTGCGAAGAATCGTTTCGTCATCTCGGGGTACTCGCTGGCGACGCGAACGCCGTTCGGCAGGTCCTCGACACGCTGCGCGGGTGAGTTTCCGTCGACGGCGACCACGACGCGCACCGGATTGGTTGTTGCTTTCGAGTACTTCAGCTCTCCCAGACTGTGGACGGAACTGTTCGTTTCCTCGACCCAGTCGCGGCCGGTGATACCGAGATCGAAAAGTCCTTCGGCGACGTACACCGGAATTTCCTGCGGACGCAGAATTCTCACCTCGACGATCCGAGGGTCGTCGATGCTGGCGCGGTAGTCGACCGATGACGACCGCACGACCGTGAGGTCGGCAGCCTCGAACAGTTCGAGGGTGGCCTTTTCGAGCGAGCCTTTGGGGAGAACGAGGCGAAGCACGCCCCAAGCCTATTGGCGTCAGTGCTCGGTGGGCGCTTGGTTTAAGAGCGCGAGAGCGTGAGGGATCACGTCGATGATCGACTCCAATTGTTCGACGCATCCACGGGGGCTCCCTGGAAGAGTCACGATGATGGCGTTCCCGACGATGCCCGCCACACCGCGTGACAGACGCCCGAGCGGGTTGATGGATCGCATCGCCTCGGCCAAACCCGGCGCAGGACGATCGATGACACGCATCGCGCCCTCCGGTGTCTGGTCACGGGGGGCGAACCCGGTGCCTCCCGTCGACACGACGAGACCGGAAAAATCGTGCGTCAGGTCGCGCAGGGCACCCGAGACGTTTTCTTCACCGTCGGCGACCACGCGGTGCTCGACCACATCGAAACCTTGGCTGTCAAGAAGGGCAACGAGCGCACGTCCCGACGCGTCGTCGCGATGCCCCGACATGACGCCATCACTGACGGTGAGAACCTTGGCGGGCCACTTCTGGGTCGACATCGCATCGAACCTAGTGAGACCCGAAGACTTCGCCAACCGACGGGCGTACCCCGTTGACCCAGTCACGCGCGTCCATCGCCTTCTTGCCTTCGGGTTGCACCGTTATCAACCTGACGGCCCCGACTCCGGCGGCGACAACCACCTCGGTGCCCGTCGACACGACGGCACCCTCCGCGCCCGAGTTCTCGACGGGGATCACCGCGTGCACCTTCAGCCGCGAACCGCGGAAGAAGGTGTGGGCTCCCCCGACGCGAACGGTGCGCGAGATGTCGATTGCGGCGCGGGTCCAGTCGATGCGAAGTTCTTCGGGCGTGATCTTTTCGGCGTGAACGGGTTCGCCCGACTGCGGAGTCGGCACGGGAAAACCCTCGCGCAACATGCGGATGATCTGTCGCGCGCCGATGACACCGAGACGTGAGCGCAGTTGTTCGACGGTTTCCTTCCCGTCGATTTCGACTTCTTCGACGTCGTACACGCCACCGGTATCGAGGCCTGCTTCGATCTGCATGATCGACGAACCGGTGGTCGCGTCACCGGCGAGGATCGCACGTTCGACGGGTGCCGCTCCGCGCCATCTCGGCAACAACGAGAAATGCAGATTGACGAGCGGGATCATCGACAGCAACGGTTCACGGATGATGCGTCCGTAGGCGACCACCACGCCGGTGACGCCATCCGTGCCGTGACGTTCGAGGAATTCGACGGCTTCGGCCACCGACTCGAGCACCGCGAGTCCATGATCGAGTGCCACTTGCTTGGCCGGCGATGCCTCGGTCTTGCCGCCGCGACCGCGTCGTTTGTCGGGGTTCGTGACGACGGCAACCACCCGAATACCGGCGACGAGCAGAGCATCGAGTACTTGAGCCGAGATGTCGGGCGTACCGAAAAAGACGACCTCGCGAGTCGGATCGTTCGGTGCGGCCTTCGGAGCGATGACGCCTACTTCAACTTGATGACCCGAGGCTCGTCGGGTCGCTTTGCCTTGGATTCACCTTCGTGCAGGCGACGGTATTCGGCGAGGGCCTCGGTGCGCTGGTCCGCATTCATGCGATCGAACATCAGCACGCCGTTCAGGTGGTCGAGTTCGTGCTGGAAGAGCCGAGACAACAGTTCGTCGGCCTCGACGGTGACCTCTTCACCCGCAAGGTTGATGCCACGCATCAACACTTCCTTCGGCCGGATCATCTCGACGTAGAGACCGGGGATGGACAGGCAGCCCTCTTCGTAGACCCACTCGCCCGATGATTCGACAATCTCGGGATTGATCAAGACGTCGGCTCCGTCGCCGATGTCGTAGACGAAGAGCTTCTTCTGGACACCGATTTGTGGGGCGGCGAGGCCGATTCCCGGAGCGTCGTACATGATGTCGAACATCTCGTCTGTGAGGCGGACGAGTTTGTCGTCGATTTTCTGGATTTCGAGTGCCGTCGACTTCAGCACGGGGTCGCCGTATGTGCGGATTTCGTAGGCCATGGTGCAAGGCTATCCGTGATGCCCGACCGGATACCCGAGAGAGCCGCGAGCCATTATTTCGACGTCGACAACGACGACCTCGAGCGCCTCGGGTCGTCGCCGCGCCCGGTCACATGGTCGGCTCACGGCGCCACCATCACCGCGGACTCCGACAGGGGTGTCTTCAGCTACGGACGTCTCGATCTCGGCACGCGTGTGTTGCTCGACCTTGTGCCGCCGCCGCCGACGATGGGCAGCTTCCTCGACATCGGCTGTGGGTGGGGCGCAATCGCGTTGACAATGGCCAGCCTCGCACCCACGGCAAAGGTGCATGCGATCGATGTGAACCCGCGGGCCGTTCAACTGACGTCACGCAACGCCCAAGCGCTCGGACTCGACAACCTCGTCGTCTCGCCACCTGGCGAGGTGCACCCCGGCATCACCTTCGACCTCATCTGGAGCAATCCACCGATCAGGATCGGCAAAGAAGCGCTGCACGTAATTCTCGACACTTGGTTGGGCCGATTGGCGCGACAAGGCGAGGCGTACCTCGTCGTGCAAAAGAATCTGGGAGCGGACTCCCTCGCCGACTGGCTACGGGCCCGCGACTTCAACGTCGACCGCATCGGAAGCCGCAAGGGCTTTCGGGTGCTGCACGTCGAGCGCGCTCAGTAACGCTGGGGATCGACGTAGACGCGCGCCTGACCGCGACGCAGGTCCGCACAAAAGTCGGCGAAGGCCACAGGGTCGGCCCCTCGCACGAGCCAACTGGCTTCACCGTTCGCGGCAACGTCGATGCCAAGCGGTGGCGCCTCGAGAAGGGCGCGCGAGGCATCGCCTGCATCGACTCGTGCGAGCGAGACGAACGGTGGGAGTCCGAGCAACCGTCGCGTGTCGGTTTCAGCGTCGATGACGGCCATCGGATCGGGATCGGCGAAGCGCGCGAGCGCGGGATTCGTGGCGTCGTTCGACTGCAGGATGATGAGCGGGTCCTTCGCACCACGCAACAATCGCGCGGCGTGAACAAGTAGCGTCCAGGCGTGCTCTCCGGCCCGGTATGTGGGGGCAAAGACCTCGTTGTCGAAGTCGAGGAATGCCACGACGTCGGCGGAGTCGAGTCGATGCAACACGGCCTCGGTACCGACGTAGACACCCGCAGCGGCACCCCCGTGCGACTCTGACCCAGTTGTGACTTCACGAACGGGTCGACCGGCGGCAGCCTCGAGTTCCTCTCGAAGACGCGATACACCCTTGCGGATCAGGGTCATCGCCGTCGCACCGCACCTACCGCAGACGACGGGACGCTGATGACCACAGGCGGGACAGTCGAGTACGTCACCGAGAACCATCGCCGCGTCGCATTTTTCACATCGGGCGATGTCCCGACACGATCTGCACGCCACCAATCTCGCGCGACCTTTCACGTTGAGCACGCACGCAACGACCCTGCTTGCGTCGCGCAACGGAGCAATCAGTTCCGACGAAAGTAAGCCGCCGCGCGGCGCATCATTGTCGTCGGTGGAAGAAACCGACGTGAAGGGATCGCAAAGAATTATCCGGGGCCAATCACCCGGTTGATCGTTCGGAACGAGGACACGTGACGGGCCGGCCCAGTGCGTCACCGACACCGTGGGAAGCGCGGAGACGAAGAGGCACGGCACACGGGCACGATGTGCGCGTTCGATTGCGACGTCGCGCGCGTGCCATGTGGGACTGCGCTCGTCTTGCAACCGCTCATCGTGTTCGTCGACGACGACGATTGCAGCGAGGCCCGGGCACGGCGCCCACACCGCACTTCGCGCACCAACGACAACATCGACACCCTCTGCGGCACGTTGCCAGTCGTCGGGCATGAGTGCAACGGAGAAGCCCTCACGACGCAGAGCCGTTGCAATGGTTCGCGCATTCGCAACACCCGGACAGACAACGAGCGTGCGGCCGCACCTGAACGCCGACTGCAACACTCCACGCACGGGTCGTGAGGGTGGCCACACCACGACACCTCCACCGCCCGACACGAGTTCGTCGATGCCGGCGATGGACCGACGCTCGACGCGACCGGACCGTGCGATACTTGCCGCGGCGACGAGGTTTTTCACGCGTTTGGGTGGGGACGCGATCGTGAGTACGGCGCGAAGTGGTCCGGCAAAACGGTGCGAACACCACTGCGCAAGGCCGACCACCTCAGCCGTTGGACCGACCGAAAGGACGCCGAGGATTGGCTTGAGCTCGTAGGCCGTCCCATCGACGGACGGATGCTCGACCACCCAAGCGTCAACACGACGACCGTTCAATTCGACACGGACGATCGACCCGACGGCAACGGTGCCGATGTGATCGGGAACGGCGTAGTCGAAGGTTTTGTCGATCCCGCTGACATCGGGGACGACGCGAACGACGGGGGTCAGAGTTTGAGCGCTGCCTTCAGCGAGTCGAGACGGCTGAGCTGTTCCCACGTGAACTCGGGAAGGTTGCGGCCGAAGTGACCGTAGGCGGCGGTCTTCTTGTAGATCGGGCGCTTGAGGTCGAGGTCTCGAACGATTGCCGCGGGACGCAGGTCGAAGACCTCACGCACGGCGGCTTCGATGGCGGCCGGTGACACCTTCTCCGTGCCGAACGTTTCGACGAGGATGCTGACCGGGTGCGCAACACCGATGGCGTAGGCGACCTGTACTTCACAACGTGTGGCGGCACCCGACGCGACAACGTGCTTGGCGACCCAACGTGCTGCGTATGCGGCCGAGCGGTCGACTTTCGAGGGGTCCTTGCCCGAGAACGCACCACCACCGTGACGGCCCATGCCGCCGTAGGTGTCGACGATGATCTTGCGGCCGGTGAGGCCGGTGTCGGCATGCGGTCCACCGAGCACGAACTTGCCCGTGGGGTTGATGAAGATCTCGTAGTTGTCGTTGACGAACTGCGCCGGAATGACGGGTCGAATGACTTGTTCGATGAGGTCGGGACGGATCACGGTGTCACGGTCGGCCTCGGCGCCGTGCTGCGTCGAGATGAGCACGGTCTTCAGACGAACGGGCTTTCCGTTTTCGTAGTCGAAGGTGACCTGGGTCTTGCCGTCGGGCCGCAAGTACGGGATGGCGCCCGACTTGCGCACCTCGGTGAGGCGCTCGGCCATACGGTGCGCCAGCCAAATGGGCAGTGGCATGAGGTCGGCGGTTTCGTCACAGGCGTAGCCGAACATCATGCCTTGGTCGCCGGCACCTTGGCTGTTGAGGATGTCCTCGCCGCTTTTGCCCTTGCGCACCTCTTCCGAGGAGTCGACGCCTTGAGCGATGTCGGGGCTCTGCGCATCGAGGGTGACCATGACGCCGCAGGTCTTGCTGTCGAAGCCGAAGAGTGCGTTGTCGTAACCGATGCCGGCGATGGTCTCGCGGGCGATCTTCGGGATGTCGACGTAGGCCTCGGTAGTGATCTCGCCGGCGACGATGCACAGACCGGTCGTGAGGAGCGTTTCGCAGGCGACGCGAGCGTTCGGGTCTTCGGTGAGAATGGCGTCGAGAACCGAGTCGGAGACCTGGTCTGCCATCTTGTCGGGATGACCCTCGGTCACGCTCTCCGAGGTGAAGGTGTACTTGCTCACGGGTGCTCCTGTTTGCGGTCAGTTGATACGGGGTGAAGTGACTGCTCGACACTATCCAATACGTGTGCGGCGACAGTGTGTTTGTCGGCCAGCGGAACGTTCGAAATGCCCGTTTTTGTGACGATGGTGACGGCGTTGGTGTCGTGGCCGAAGCCCACCTTCGGCTGAGACACGTCGTTGGCAACGACGATGTCGAGATTCTTGCGCACCAACTTTCCTTTCGCGTTCTCGACGAGGTTCGAGGTCTCTGCGGCGAATCCGACGAGAACCTGGCCGGGACGCTTGGCCGCGCCGAGCCCGGCGAGGATGTCGGGGGTGGGTTCGAGGACGATCGGCGGCGCTCCGTCTTCCTTTTTCCACTTTCCCTCGGCGACGGGAACGGGTCGGAAGTCGGCCACCGCGGCGGTCATGATGACGACGTCAGCCGATGCTGCAGCGGCGTCGATCGCCGATTTCATCTCAGCGGCGGTCTCGACCGACACCACGCCCACCCCTGCGGCGGGTGCGAAGTCGGCGGTGGTGACGAGCGTGACCTTCGCACCGCGACGAGCGGCCTCGACAGCGATGGCGTGACCCTGCTTTCCGCTCGACCTGTTGGCGATGACTCGCACCGCGTCGATTGGTTCACGTGTGCCACCCGCGGAAACCACAACGTGGCGACCGGCGAGGTTCGAAGCCGACGGTGCAAGGACACGGCGCACTTCGGCAACGATCGATTCGGCCGACGCGAGACGACCGCGGCCGATGTCGCCACCGGCCAGACGACCGTCTTCGGGATCGACGATGTGCACGCCACGCGAGCGGAGAGTCGAGATGTTGTGCTGCACCGCGGCGTGCTCCCACATCTCGGTGTGCATTGCCGGACACACGACGACCGGTGCCACGGTGGCGATCAACGTTGCGGTCAGCAGATCGTCGGACATTCCGGCTGCGTACGCCGCAATGACACGCGCCGTGGCAGGAGCCACGATGATGAGATCCGCACGCTGGCCGAGTCGCGTGTGCGGGATCGGACTCGAGTCATCCCACAGCGAGGTATGCACGGGCTCCGAGCACAACGCACTGAGAGTCGTCTTGCCGATGAAACGTTCGGCATCGGGGGTCATGATCGGCGCGACGTGCGCACCCGCGTCGACCAATTGACGACACACCTCGACGGCCTTGTACGCCGCGATGCCACCGGATACGCCGACGACGATGAAACGCCCCGAAAGTTCTCCGGCGCCCGACATGAAAGCGCTGTCGGCCTACTCGGCGGATTCGTCGCCGGATGCGGCAACGTCGGCTTCGCCCGTGGCGGCTTCGTCGCCGGCAGGGGTGGCCCAATCGTTGAGGTACGAGTTGCCATCGACCGCGTCGTAGTAGACGTCGTCGGGCAGTTCGGTCTTCACGATCTTGTCGACGGCGATTTCCTCGAAGGCAATGCTGAGCGGCTTGCGGGCAACCGAGCTGACCTGGGGTGGAATGGAGTTGCCGAGACCGTCACCCAACTGGTTGAAGTACGAGTTGATCTGGCGCGCGCGACGAGCACCGAGGGTGACCAATGCGAACTTCGAGTCTGCACGGTCGAGGAGTTCTTCGACGGGCGGGGTGATCATGGAATCGTTGGCGCGCATGGAACTCAAGACTACCGACGATTCGGCCTAATTTGCCCGCTTCTTGCGCTCGTGGCTGACGATCCGGGCCAACTCTTGGAGGGTCAACTCCAGGTCGTCGTTCACCACCACGTGGTCTGCCATTGCGATACCGACGGGTTCTTCCTCCTCGGCTTTGCGGAGCCGTGCTTCGACTTTGTCCTCGGCGTCTCCCCTGCCTCGGAGTCGGCGTTGCTGCTCGAGACGCGACGGTGGCAGCACAAATACGAGCACGGCGTCGGGATGCAGCAACTTCACCTGGCGCGCGCCATCGACCTCGATCTCAAGAACGAGGTCCCGCCCATCGATGGCCTCCGGCAGGGGCGTGCCGTAGTAGTTGCCGAGAAACGACGTCCATTCGAGAAAACCTGAATCGGCGATGCGACCCTCGAACTCGTCTCGTGTGACGAAGTGGTAGGCGTCCTGGCGCTCTCCATCGCGACGGAGTCGAGTCGTCCACGACCGACTGAGCAACAGGCGTTGATCACGGGCAACGAGCGCCTCGACGATGGTTCCCTTGCCGACCCCACCAGGACCCGAGACGATGACGACGAGTGAAGGAATGGTGTGCAGTTCGTCGTGCCTTTCGTCCTGCATGCTGTCACATTACCGAAATATCAGCGCTGAAGTCGCGAGGTGACGTCGGACCATGACGTCTCGCCGTGTGATGACATCCACCGGTGCATGCCGTTCAGCACGCGCATCGCCGCATCCGGCCGAAGGAATGATGCGGTTCCCACCTGCACCGCGTTTGCCCCAACTTGCAACATCGCGATGGCATCGGTACCCGACGAAATTCCACCCACACCAACGATGGGTATGTCGCGTAGTTCCTTTCGGACATCGTGCACCGCGCGCAACGCCACCGCGTGTATCGCCCGACCCGACACGCCGCCACCGCCGTTGCCGAGCACCGGACGCGCGGCTTCGATGTCGACCGCCATACCCACGACCGTGTTGACGAGAGTGACTGCGTCGGCACCCGCGTCGACCACGGCCGAGGCGACCTCGACGATGCGGTCGGTGTTCGGGCTGAGCTTTGCCCACAGCGGCACTCCCGCCGCACTGCACGCCTTGACAACCGCGGCGCTGACCTCGGTGTCGTGAGCGATGATCCCACCACGGCCCTCGAGATTCGGGCACGACAGGTTCACCTCGAGCGCCGCAAGTCGCGGGGCAACGGGTGCGAGCATCGCTGCAGCGCGCGCGTAGTCATCGACCGATCGCCCCCAAATACTTGCCACGACGGTCGCGCCGGTCGCTTCGAGTGCCGGAAGATCGTCGGCAATCCACGCTTCGATGCCGGGCCCTTGCAGGCCGACCGCGTTGATCATGCCCGCAGGCAACGGATGCACCCGCGGCGCCGGGTTCCCCGGCCATGGCGAGTGGTAGAGCGACTTCACGACGACGGCCCCGAGGGAACCGAGGTCCATGTACGGCGCCAACTCAACCGCGTGGCCGGAGGTCCCCGACGCGGTCATCACGGGTTGATCGAGCGTCACCGCGCCGATGCGCACCGGTTCGGAAACCTTCGCCCGCAGTCGGCCGCGCATCACTTGGTCAACCCCGACACTTAACGGACCCCCGACGCGTGGTACTCCTGGATCGATCGCACGGACACCTGGCGGTCGCGCTGTTCCAGCAGACCATTGAACGCCGCGAGTGCGGCCTCGATGGTGGTCACCGACGACACACGGTTCACGTTTGCCGCCATGCGGATGGCCTGCCCATCGGAGCGCGAGCCGCTACCGCGCGGGGTGTTGACGACGAACGCGACACGACCGGCTTCGATGAGTCCGACCGCGGTGGTCTTCATGTCGCTCGCTTCCGACACCTTGGCAACGATCTCGTCGACGGTGATGCCGAAACGCGAGAGGTAGTCGGCCGTACCCGATGTAGCGGCGATACCGAGGCCGAGTTCGCGGAGTCGCTTGGCGACCACGAGACCGGCAGGCTTGTCCTTGTCGGCCAACGACAGGAAGACGAGACCCTCGGTCGGCAAGATCGTGCCGGCCGCGGTTTCAGCTTTCACGAACGCGGCACCGAACGTCGAGTCGATACCCATCACTTCGCCGGTCGAACGCATTTCCGGACCCAGCGCGGTGTCGACATCGGGGAACCGGTTGAAGGGCAGGACCGCTTCCTTCACCGAGACATGGCCGGTCACCGGCGCAACAAGCAGGCCCTCGGCGCGAAGTTCGGCCAGGGTCGAGCCCAGCATCACACGCGTTGCGACCTTGGCGAGCGGAACACCGGTTGCCTTGGCGACGAACGGCACGGTGCGGCTCGCGCGCGGGTTCGCCTCGATGACGTAGACGGTGGTACCAGAGACCGCAAACTGCACGTTCAAGAGTCCGACAACATCGAGGGCATTGGCGAGCGACGCCGCATACGACGAGATCACTTCGACCACCCACGCGGGAAGATTCTGGGGCGGAATCGCGCAGGCGCTGTCGCCCGAATGCACGCCGGCTTCTTCGACGTGCTCCATGACACCGCCGATCAGCACCTCGCCCGTGGCATCTCGCACCGCATCGACGTCGACTTCGGTCGCATCTTCGAGGAACCGGTCGACGAGGACGGGCCGTTCTGCCGACAGTCCACCTTCACGACCGAGCGAACCATCGCGTGCGAGTTCGCGCATCGCACGCTCGAGGTGTTCTTCGTCGTGGACAATCTGCATGGCTCGACCACCGAGCACGTAGCTCGGGCGCACCAGCACCGGATAACCGACGCCCCGGGCGATGGCGCGTGCCTCTTCGAAGGTAACCGCCGTCCCGCCCGGAGGCTGGGGAATCGACAATCTGGCACACAACGCGTTCCAGCGTTCACGGTCTTCGGCAAGGTCGATCGAATCGGGTGAAGTACCGGCGATCAGATGCGCCGGGAGTTGTGCAGCGAGCTTCAACGGCGTCTGGCCCCCCAGTGCCACGATGAGCTTCGGTTCGACTCCTCCGCTCGCCGCCGTTTCGGCCTCGATCACGTTCATCACGTCTTCGTAGGTCAACGGCTCGAAGTAGAGACGATCACTCGTGTCGTAGTCGGTCGACACGGTCTCCGGATTGCAATTGACCATGACCGTTTCGAAGCCCGCGTCGCGCAACGCAAAACTCGCGTGCACGCAGCAATAGTCGAACTCGATGCCCTGGCCGATTCTGTTCGGCCCACTGCCAAGAATGATGACTCGCTGTCGCGGCGAATCGCGCACCTCGTTTTCGTCTTCGTAGGACGAGTAGTGGTACGGCGTCGATGCCTCGAACTCGGCGCTGCAGGTGTCGACGGTCTTGAAGGTCGCGCGCACCCCCGACCCGAGACGCGCCGAGCGCACCTCACGTTCGGTCGACCCGAGAAGATGTGCCAATTGACCGTCGGAGAAGCCGTGACGTTTCGCCCGTCGCCACAACAACTTCGGCAGTTCGCGAGGACTCATCCCGCGGTGTGCCTCGATGGCGTGGCGCTCCTCGATGATCGCAAGGAATTGGTCGAGGAACCACGGGTCATAGAGACACTTCGCTTGCACTGCGTCGAGCGACAACCCTCGTCGAATGGCCTCGCCGACGAGAAAGACCCGCTCGGGTGTCGGGATCGCACAACGGTCGAGCAGGTCGGCGTCGCTGATCCCCGCATAGTTCGCCTCGCCCGCATCGGCGTTCAGCCCGAGCCTTCCCTGTTCGAGTGAGCGCAAACCCTTCTGCATGCTTTCGGTGAACGTACGACCGATCGCCATGACCTCACCGACACTTTGCATTTGGGTTCCGAGGATTCCCGATGTGCCGGGCAATTTCTCGAACGCCCAGCGGGGGATCTTCGTGACCACGTAGTCGATCGTCGGCTCGAAACTTGCCGGCGTCTTGCGGGTGATGTCATTGGGAATCTCGTCGAGCGTGTAGCCCACTGCGAGTTTTGCCGCGATCTTTGCGATCGGGAAGCCCGTCGCCTTCGATGCAAGCGCCGACGACCGCGATACGCGCGGGTTCATCTCGATGACAACCTGCTCCCCCGTCTTCGGGTTGACGGCGAATTGCACGTTGCTACCGCCCGTCTCGACTCCGACTCGTCGGATGCATGCGAAAGCTGCGTCACGCATCTTCTGGTACTCCACGTCGGAAAGCGTCTGGATGGGAGCGATCGTGATCGAGTCACCCGTGTGCACCCCCATCGCATCGAGATTTTCGATCGAACAGATGATGACGCAATTGTCGGCGCGGTCGCGCATCACTTCG
>JBEAPO010000142.1:0-4996 GCA_041164425.1 Actinomycetota bacterium | reverse complement strand
AGCAGTTGTTGGGCGATCCAACCGGCTTCGTCGTGTTCGTCGTCGGCGTAGTAACGAACGATGGGATCGCCGCCACCCGCGCTGGTCCACAGGTTCTTCGGGCGCCGTTCGATGTTGTTCGCGATGACCGCGTTGGCGGCCGAGAGGATGTTCTGCGTGCTGCGGTAGTTCTGCGCAAGCACGACGGTGGTGACGTCGGGGAAGGCCTCTTCGAACTGCATGATGTTGCGAAAGTCGGCACCACGGAAGCGGTACACCGACTGGTCGGTGTCACCGACGACGCAAACGTTGTGGTGTTTCGCACCGAGCATGAGGACGATCTCGTTCTGCGCGAGGTTCGTGTCCTGGTATTCGTCGATGAGGATGTGCTGGAAGCGATCCTGGTACATCTCGAGAACGTCGCGGTTGTTGCGGAACAACTGAACGGTGCGCAGTAGCAGATCATCGAAGTCCATGGCGCCGGCGCGTTCCAGACGCACCTGGTATTCGGCGTAGATGTCGGCGTTGCGCGAATCAAGAAGGCCGAGCGCGATGTCCTTGGCCTTGCCGGGGCTGACGAGTTCGTTCTTCCAGAGGCTGATACGCCCCTGCACGCCGCGAGCGGAAAAGCGCTTCACGTCGAGGCCGAGGTCGCGTACGACGTACCCAACGAGGCGCTGAGAATCGGCCTGGTCGTAGATCGAAAACGATTTGGGAAAGTCGAGCCGTTCGGCGTTGTCACGCAGGATGCGAACGCATGCCGAGTGGAAGGTGCTGACCCACATCTTGTTGGCAACGGGACCGACGAGCGCGGCAACGCGTTCGCGCATCTCACCCGCCGCTTTGTTGGTGAAGGTGATGGCGAGGATGCGCATGGGATGCACGCCCTGGTCGATGAGCCACGCGATGCGTTGCGTGAGCACGCGCGTCTTGCCCGAACCCGCACCGGCCACGACCAGCAACGGGCCACCGGGGTGGACGACCGCGTCGTATTGATCAGGATTGAGGGATTCGAGGTCAAGCACTACCCGTTGTTTATAGCGGGTAGGTGGTCGCTCGAAGCAGGCGCGTTCAGCGGGTGCGGCCGGTGATGCGAACCGGGAGTTCGCGCGGTCCGCGAATCTGGCCCACGCTCCACTTCACGATTTCATCGGGTGCGAGTTCGAAATCGGGGAATGCAGCGAGGAATTCCTCGACTGCGACCCGCAATTCGAGGCGCGCGAGGTTAGAGCCGAGGCAACGGTGGATACCGAGACCGAACGCCGCGTGGCGGTTGACCTCGCGATCGATGATCACCTTGTCTGCATCGTCCCATTCGGCAGGGTCGCGGTTTGCCGCCGGGAACGGCAGCAGCACCCAGTCGTTGGCTTTCATGTCGACGCCGTGGAAGTTGAAATCTTCCTTG
The DNA here is from genome assembly GCA_041164425.1 of Actinomycetota bacterium. Classification (GTDB taxonomy): domain Bacteria; phylum Actinomycetota; class Acidimicrobiia; order Acidimicrobiales; family Ilumatobacteraceae; genus F1-20-MAGs119. The sequence continues at coordinate 3,612 of JBEAPO010000142.1, read as the reverse complement.
ACGACACGGGCCATGGTGACCGGCGCGTAGGCGCGAAGGAACTCTTCGATGGCCATCGGCATGAGCGCAGGGTTGTCGACGAGACGACGACGATCGACGGGGTTGGTGGCGAGGTGCCAGAGGCTCGAGCCGATGGCACTCCACGTGGTGTCGATGCCCGCGATGAGAAGAAGGATGATGGTTCCACCCACGTGTTGCGGCGACAGCGGATTGTCGAAGATCGTCGCATTGAGAAGGAAGCTCGTGAGGTCGTTGCGCGGGTTAGCGATGTGATCCTCGACCTGCTTTTGGATGTAGGCGTCGAGTTCCTGGAATGCAGCGACCCGCGCGCCAGGTTCGAGGTTGATCGCCTCGAGGACGTTGTGCACGAAACCGCGGAACAGTTCGCCGTCTTCGGGTGGGAAACCGAGCATGCGCGCGATCACGTTGACGGGAATGTGCTGCGCGTACTGCACGGCCGCATCGACCACGTCGAGTGAACCCATGTTGTCGATGAGGTCGCGACAGAGTTGACGAACTTCGGGTTCCCACTCGTTGATCACCGGCGGTGCGAATGCGGGCAACAGAATTTTGCGTGCGTGCTGGTGGAACGGCGGGTCGGAGGTGATGGGCGGCGCGCCACCGATGGGAGCAGGCGGTGCATCGGGGTTGTCGCTCGGCTTCACCGTGGCAACGACGACACCGCGGCTGGAGAAGTGGTCGGTGTCGTAGGCAATCTCGTGCACAAAGTCGTGTGTGGTTGGCAGCCACGTGCCGCCGTAGCGCTGCGTGTGCGCCACGGGACAGGTGCCGCGCAACTGATCCCAGATGGCGTGCGCGTTCTTGTTGTATTCGGGGTCGGCGTGGTCGAAGTCGGTCGCCCAGTCGCTGACCGGTCCGTAGATGGAGTTGTCGTCGAGATATGTCACTGCGTCTGCCCTAAGTTCTTGGCCGCTGGGTGAGCCAACGGTCACGTCGGTTGGGCTAATGGTACCCATCGTGAGACAAACTCGCCTGATGCGTCTCAACTTTGTGATCCTTCTCCCCCCTTCCGAGGCGAAGGCCGAGGGCGGGCGCCCGCGCACGAAGTGGAAGCCGACGAGCGGCACGCTCGGAGCCGTGCTCGGGAAACACCGTGGCGCGGTGGCGGCTGCGCTGGCTGCCCAACGGGGCGGCGCGGCTGCGCTCTTGGGGGTGGGCGGCAAGCACCTCGAAAGGGCCCAAGCCGCGAACACGGCTCTTGTCGGCGCACCCACGCTCGCGGCCGCCGAGCGCTACATCGGCGTCGTGTGGGACCACCTTGACCTCGCGGGACTGACCGTTGCCCAGCGCGAGCGGGCCCTGTCACGGATCATCATTCCGTCCGGACTGATGGGGGCGAGCCTTGGCGGGGACCCTGTGCCCGACTACCGACTGAAGATGGGTGCGCGGCTGCCCGGCTTCGGGGGCACCTTGGCGAAGTGGTGGCGCGACGCCGTCAGTGATGCGATCAACGACTACGCGCGCGGTTGCCTTGTTGTCGACCTGCTGCCGGCCGAGCATCGTGCCGCCTACTCCCCCGACCCACAACGAGTGAGCGGTCACGTGATCGTCGACTTGCTGACGCCAACGGGCAAGGCGGGTGGTCACGACGCAAAAGCGGCAAAGGGACGATTGGCGCGGCACCTGCTGCTGTCGACTCCGATGATTGCCTCGCACAAAGACCTGGTCGAATCCACCAAGAAATTTTCGGATCAACACTTCCGCGTTGTGACAAACGTCAACTAACTTCGGCGCGCATGGAACGCCAGTTCGCAACTTTGTGGGAATCGATTGCCGACGTCATCGGTGATTCACCGGCACTGACGCACGGGGACCTCACCCGTACGTGGACCGAGTACGACGACCGCGCTGGTCGCCTTGCGCAGGCGATGGTCGATGCCGGGCTTGGCGCCGACAGCAAGGTGGGCCTGTACCTCTACAACAGCAACGAGTACCTCGAAGCGCACTTCGCAGCGTTCAAGTTCCGTGGTGTGCCCGTGAACGTGAACTACCGCTACCTCGACGAAGAACTCTGGTATCTGCTCGACAACTCTGACGCCGAAGCTTTGTTCTTCCACTCGTCGCTTGGTGATCGTGTCGCACGCGTCGTCGACCGTCTGCCAAAACTGAAGCTCATCGTCGAGGTGTCCGACTCGACAGACCACCACGTCGCAAAGGCCGCGGCGTACGAATCGGTCGTCTCGGGACATTCGCCGATGAAGCGCATCACGCGAAGCGAGGACGACACGTACATGCTCTACACCGGTGGCACCACCGGCATGCCGAAGGGCGTCATGTACAAGATGGGCCCGATGGCCCAGGGATTCATCACGGGAGGATTGCCCCTCGTGGGCTTGGCTCCCCCGGCAACCGTTGACGAGTTGCCCGCGACCGTCCGCGCGGGTGTTGAGGCCGGCACCGGCGTCGTGTCGATGCCCAGCTGCCCGCTGATGCACGGCACCGGTATCTGGATCGGCGCGATGATGCCGCAAATCGGTGGCGCAAATGTCGTCACGATGAAGTCGCGCAGTTTCGATGCATTTGAAATGTTGGAAACCGTCGAAGCGCGGAAGATCTCGATGACCGTCGTCGTCGGCGACTCGTTCGTCAAGCCAATCATCCGGGCGATCGACGAAGCAGCGGCGAAGGGCCGAACGTACGACCTGGCATCGCTGAAGTTGATGCTGTCGTCGGGCGTCATGTGGACGGCCGAAGTGAAGGAACAACTCCTCGACCGCGTCGAGCACCTCGTTCTCGTTGACGCGATGGGTTCGTCGGAGGGTGCAATGGGAACCGCAATTTCGATGAAGGGTCTCCCACCGCAGACCGCAAAGTTCAGCCTGCAGCCGACCACCAAGGTGTTCACCGACGATGATCGCGAAGTGCAGCCCGGTTCGGGTGAAATCGGCAAGGTCGCCGCGGGCGGCAGCGTGCCATTCGGCTACTACAAGGACCCCGAGAAGTCGGCCAAGACTTTCCGCACCATCAATGGTGTGCCGTATTCGTTCCCGGGTGACCTCGCGATGGTTGCCGAAGACGGTTCGTTGATCCTCCTCGGTCGAGGCAGTCAGGTCATCAACTCGGGTGGCGAGAAGATCTTCCCCGAAGAGGTCGAAGAAGCGGTGAAGCGCGTGCCCGGTGTTCTCGATTGTCTGGTCGTCGGCATCGACGACGAGAAGTTCGGCCAGGCGGTCACGGCGGTTGCCTCGCTCGCTGCGGGACAAAGCGTCGACGAAGCGACGATCATCGCAGGCGTGAAGAACCAACTTGCGGGCTACAAGGCTCCCAAGCGCGTCGTGTTCGTGTCGACGGTTCCACGCGCTCCGAACGGCAAGGCTGACTACAAGACCGCCAAGACAATGGCGATCGAAGCACTCAGCTGAGCAGTTTTTCCCGCAGGAAATGCAACACCCGAGAAACGCCTTCTTCCTGGCGTTGCTCGGTCAACACCGAGTGGTCCGACTTCTTCTGTGACGGAAACTCGATGGCAATGAACGCGTCGCCCAGCAGCGTGCGCAACGACGTGAAGCGGTCACCGACGAGTTTGTCGCCGGTGTACCTCAGACCGAGCACCTGGCAACCGGCTGCAGCGCGGTTGGCGATCACCACCGC
>JBEAPO010000141.1:0-27146 GCA_041164425.1 Actinomycetota bacterium | reverse complement strand
TTGTCTGCGAGGTTGCGCAGGTACCGCAGCATTTCGTGTTCGGTGCGGTGGGCCTTGAAGGCGTGGTGTTCGAGGAATGGGTCGTTGCGCAGCGAGTCGAGCGGGCTCTCAAGGGCCGAGTCCCAGAGCTTGTCGATGTGGTCCGCACAGCCGAAGAATCCGGCGATCGTGCGAATGTCGTCGCGGGTCATGGTTTCGTCGATCGAGATACCGACGGTGTCGTCTTCGGTGTGTCGCAGGAACCAACCCTCGTTGCGTGCGATGCGCAAGATGACGTCGGCGTCGCCCTTCGGGTCGACGGTGAGCGTGTCGAACCACGACGTATTGACAACCGCGTGGCCCGCAGTCGTGAGCGCCTCGGCAAGAACCGTGGCATAGGCATGCACGCGTGATGCGATTTCGACGAGTCCTTCGCGGCCATGCCACGCTGCGTACAGACCCGCCATGTTGGCGAGGAGAACCTGCGCGGTGCAGATGTTCGACGTCGCCTTTTCCCGGCGTATGTGCTGCTCGCGGGTCTGCAGGGCGAGGCGTAACGCGGGTCGTCCGCGAGTATCGACGCTGACGCCCACGAGACGACCGGGGAGCGACCGGACGTGCTGTTCTCCGATGGCGAGGTATGCGGCGTGCGGGCCGCCCATGCCCATCGGAATGCCGAACCGTTGGGACGTGCCTACGGCGGCGTCGAATCCGAGTTGACCGGGAGGCGTGACGAGGCAGAGCGCGAGGAGGTCGGCCGCAGCTATTGCAAGCGCTCCGACGGCGTGTGCACCGGCGACGATCCCGCGCAACGTCTCGGCAGTCGGAACCGTGCCCGACAGCCCCGGTATCGATGCAAGGACGCCGAAGGGCCGTGCGTCCACGATCTGTGACGCATCGCCTACGCGCACGTCGATTCCGAGTGGCTCAGCTCGTGTCTGGAGAACGGCGAGGGTCTGGGGAAGTACGTCGTCGACGACGAAGAAGGTGTCGGAGTCGGAGGACGCCGCGCGATGGGCCATCGTCATGGCTTCGGCTGCAGCCGTTGCTTCGTCGAGAAGCGATGCATTGGCGACGTCGAAGCCCGTGAGCTCGGCGATCATCGTCTGGAAGTTGAGGAGGGCCTCGAGGCGGCCCTGAGAGATCTCGGGTTGGTACGGGGTGTATGCGGTGTACCAGGCGGGATTCTCGAGAACGTTGCGTTGGATGACCGCCGGCGTGATGGTCCCGTAGTAACCCATTCCGATCGCACTTCGGCCGACTTCGTTCTTTGCGGCGAGTTCCCGTAGTTCCCGCAGGGCCGCCTGTTCGGAGAGGCCCTCGCCGATCGAGAGGCCCTCGGTGAGTGCAATGACGGCGGGAAGAGTTTGGCGTGCGAGGTCGTCGAGGTCGACGGCGCCGACGGTGGCGAGCATCGACGCGAGATCACTCGGGTCGGCGCCCATGTGGCGGGATTCGAACTTCTCTTCACCGAAGTGGGACGGGGACAGTCGCACGGTTTCTCCTGACGGATGGATGTTGTGCGCCCCCGCTGTCGGTGGGACCTGAGAGCTTCACGGCCGCAGCCGTTTTCCCCTTCGGTGGGAGAGTCGCCTCTCCGCTTTCCAGCGTGTGAGTCCCGTCGGTCCGTTGTGCCTGAGAGGTTCCGGGGCGGTTGCTCCTTCGGCGGCCGGCGAGCCGGCTCTCTCCCGTGCGGGAATTTCAGTTGTGCCCAGAACTTACATCACCTGCGGGCAGTTCTCTCTTCCTCGTAGGCGGCAATTGCCGTGAGTTGAGCACCCAGGGTCGAGTCGACCCAACGCGAGCCCGCCGCAACGATTCGGTCGTAGCTGGCCTGGGGTGCGCTGAGTTGGTTCTGGAAGTGGGGCATCACGTACTCGGCGAAGAGTTCGTAACTGCGCTTCGTGGCGGGCCAGTCGGCAAGGTCGGCGCCGAGGAACAGATACGCCCCGAAGCCGCCGGTCTTTTCGCGGAGGCGTTCCAGCTGTGCGATTGCCATGTCGGGCGTGCCGATAACCATGCGACCAGATTCGTTGGCGAAGTCGACGAAGTCGTCGAAATCGGTGGGTGGCGCATCGGTCGGGTCGCCGACCGGGATGATGTGTGAGAGGTAGTCGAACACCCATTGCAAGCCGTAGCGACAGTTCTCTCGGGCTTGCTTTTCAGTCTCGGCGATGTGCATCGGGCCCATGAGGCGCCACTGCGCACGATCGGCCACGTGACCGTGCAGGGCGGCTTCTTCCTGCCACACGTTGAAGTTGTAGTCCAGCACCTGGAATGCGGCGGGTTCGGTTGCGGCGATCGACAACAGGCCGGTGCCGTAGCGACCGGCGAGTTTCGAACCCGAGGGCGAAATCGACGACGCGACCGCAACCTGAAAATTCGAGTACGGCTTCATCTGAAGAACGGCCTCTTCACAGACGAACCAATCGGTGTGCTTGGTTACCGCCTCGCCGCGGAAGAGACGCATGATGACCTCGAAGGATTCCTCCATGCGCGGGCGTTGCATCTGCGGAGGGATCCCCAGCATCGCGGCGTCGCTCGTCAACTGGCCCGGACCCGCACCGAACATCATTCGTCCCCGCGTCAGGTGATCGAGCATCACGATGCGGTCGGCGAGGATCAGCGGATGGTGGTAGGGAAGTGAGTTGACGCCCGTACCCAACTTGATGTGCGACGTGCGCTGCGCCGCGGCAGCAATGAACACCTCGGGGGACGCGATGAGTTCCGAGCCGGCACTGTGGTGCTCGCCGATCCACGCCTCGTCGTAGCCCAACTTGTCGAGCCATTCGATGAGCTCAAGATCGCGGTGGAGCAGAAGCGTCGGGTTCACACCCGTCTTGTGCATGGGCGGAAGAAAGATACCGAAACGCATGCGCAATTCTTACTCGACTGTTCCGTACGCCCCGGCATGGCCCTCGGCGGACTGTGTCGCGCGAACGTCATTGACGCTGGCCTGCAACGCCGCGATGAACTCGTCGACGACCTTGTCGTGGTGTGCGCTCACGGTCATGTGCAGTGTTGCGGGCGGTGACTGCCGGTCGACCCACCAGCCGCGTGTCGCGAGCGCATCGGCGACGGCGTGCGCGGGCACCGCCGGGTCGGCCGACCCGATGCAAATCAGCGTCGAATCCGGTTTCGTCATGACGAAAAGGGGAGAGACCGAGTCGATGGCATCGGCGAGGAGGAGAGTGGTGGCGCGAGTGCTGGTCGCCAATGCCGCGTAGCCATCGCGGCCGAAGTGGTTGATCATCGCCCACGACGAAGCGATCGGCCCGCCGCTTTTCGTGCCGAGCACACCCGAACTGCCGTACAGACCGCCGAGCCAGTTGTCGGTGACGAAAACCTGCTTGTCGCGCAGTTCGCGCGAGCGATAGAGGATCACTCCCGAACCCTTTGCGGCGTAGCCGTACTTGTGCAGGTCGACGGAGATCGACGTGACGCCCTCGACGCGGAAGTCGAAGCCGACCTCGCCGTTGGCAAACGGATCGAGAAATGCGAGAACCATTCCGCCGATGCACGAGTCGACATGCAACGGAATGTCGTGGGATGACGCGATCACACCGAGCTCGTCGATCGGGTCGACGACGCCCTGCGGGTACTGCGGCGCAGAGGCCACCATGAGGATGGTGGAGGAGTCGACGGCATCGTGCATCGTTGCCGGGTCGGCCCGCCAGTCGGACCGCACCGCCACGCGGCGGCTCTCGACGCCGAAATAGGCACACGCCTTTTCGAAGGCAGCGTGGGCCGATGTCGGAAGGACGATGTTCGGGCGCTCGACATCAGGTCGGGCTTGCTTGGCCGCGTAGACGACCATGAGGAGGCTCTCCGTGCCGCCGGAGGTCATGAAGCCCGCCGCACCGGCCGGAGCGTGAAACAGTCCCGACACGAAACCCAGTACCTCGGTCTGCATCCGCCGCAGGCTGGGGAACGCCGCCACGTTCAGGGCGTTCTCGCCGGCGAACTTCGCATACGCGCGCTCGGACAGTTCGAGTGCCTCGGGCGTGGCCAGATACGTGAGGCTGAACGCGTGTCCGTGCCGCCAGTCGATGTCTGCCGTCCGAAGTTCCTCGAGCGCCGCAAGGACGTCGGCCGGGCTGCTTGGTCGTTCCGCCACGGCGCGCAGAGTAGTGCGACCCTGGGAACCCAAAGTTCCCCAGCCTTTTTAAAGCGCTTCATATTTTACATAAGATGTATTATGGGCGCAGGCGGACGGTCTCGAGGGGGTCGGCGCAGTCCAGGATCCAGCGCAACATCTCGTTCAATTCGCGTGCCGAGGGCTTCTGGTTGGACTCCAGGTCGCGGCGAACGTCTTGTACCGCGCAGGCCAAGACATAGAGAGCGTCGTGCAGGTCGTCGAGTTCCGAACGCGTCATGATGAGCTGGTCCTCGGACAGTTTCAGTTCGCGTGCGCGTTGGCGCGCAACCCAGTCCCATTGACGACACGCCTGGGAACAGAATTCGCGTGGCCGGCCTGGACCGTCCTTCGCTGCGATTGCGCGTCGGCACCACCGGCAACGCGGTTTGTCGTCGGCCATCCCCTCGAGTGTCGGCTGCCGTGACCCCTTGGTGGGTTTCGTCATGACGTAATTATGCGCTCATTCGCTTCGCAGATGTGAGAATGCTCACGTGACCGCGCTTCTTCGTTCCTTCGCCAGCGACAATTTCGCGGGTGCCCACCCATCGGTGATCGAGGCGCTCGCTGCGGCCAATGTCGGCCACGCACGCGCATACGGCGACGACGAGATCTCTCTCGAGGTGTACGCGGCATTCGAGCAGTTGTTCGGTGTCGGCACGAAGAGTTTCTTCGTGTTCGGCGGTACCGGCGGGAACGTGGCTGCGCTCAGCTCTCTCGCGGGCCCGGGCGACTGTGTCGTGTGCACCGAGTGGTCGCACATCCATGTGGATGAGACCGCAGCCCCCGAGCGCGCTGGCCTCAAGTTGCTGGTGCGTCCGAGCACCGACGGAAAACTCACACCCCGTGATCTCGAGGTCGCTGCGCATTGGCTGGGTTCGCAACACCATGCCCAACCGCGCATCGTGTCGTTGACGCAACCGACCGAAGTCGGCACGTTGTACACGCCCGACGAAGTGCAACGTCTGTGCGCGACCGCACACGGCCTCGGCATGGTCGTGCACATGGACGGCGCGCGAGTTGCCAATGCCACGGCCGCACTTGGCGGTCCGGACCACTTGCGATCGTTCACCGTCGACGCAGGTGTCGACGTGCTGACGTTCGGCGGGACGAAGAACGGCATCGTCTTCGGCGAGGTCGTCGTTTACTTCCCCCAGTCGGGCAACCCCGTCGTCGAACGTGCGGTGCGTTACGCGCCATGGGCCCGCAAGGCGACCACGCAGTTGCCTTCGAAGGGTCGCTTCGTCGCGGCACAGTTCCGAGCTCTCCTGCACGACGATCTCTGGGTCGACCTCGGCGGTCGGGCCAACGCCGCGGCGCTTCAGCTCTATGGTGCCGTCAGCGACATCGCCTCGCTGAGGCTCACCACTCCCCCTGCGGTCAACAGCCTCTACCCCGTCGTCGCCGACCGGGTCGCCGACCGTCTGCGGGAAACGAGCTTCTTTTGGCCGTGGGACCCGGAGGAGCAGCGCGTGCGATGGATGACCTCGTGGGACACCACCACCGACGACGTTGCGACCTTCGCGGCGGCCGTCCGGGCCTGCGTGGATTAATTGACTTCAAAATTAGATCTTGTTAGGCTCTGACCCGCAGGCAGCAGCCCAAGTTTGACGGAGGGGTCAGATGGCGGTCGTCGAGTCGTACACCCGGCGCGAATTCAGCATCGACAAGTGGATGCACGAAGGTGCATGTCGCGGTTTGACGTCGATCTTCTTTCCCCCTGCCGCCGAACGTCCGCAGGCGCGTCTGCGCCGCGAAGCCCAGGCCCGTCTTGTCTGCATGGAGTGTCCTGTCCTCGACACGTGCCGTGCCTTTGCCCGTGAGAACCATGAGTACGGCTTCTGGGGTGGCGAATCCGAGGAGGAACGTCACGCGGCCGGGTTTCATCTCATCGCGCCGATCGGCGTGCGCAACCGCGCCGCGAGCTGAGCCAAGCGTGCCGCGCACACGCGGCAAACGTGGATAATTGACCCATGGAGGTCTCGCCAGTCGACGTCGTGCGCGCGGCGTGGTCCGATCTCGGTGATCCGCGTGAGATAGTCGACGTCCGCGAGATCTCCGCCAATGTCTCGACGAACCGCGTCTATCGGGTGACCCTCGGTGGTGGCGACTCCGTCGTCTGCAAGGTCTCGTCGTACGGGTCGTACTTTCTCTTTGCCGAAGACCACGATCGTCTGCACCGCTGTGCGAAGTTGCTCGCCACGAACCCCGAGACACAACGATGGGCACCGTTCCTCGCCAACGTGTTGGAACGCAACGGGCGACCGTTCACGTGGTACGACGGATCGATCTGGGCCGTGTTCTACGAGGACGTTCCACGCGCGGAGTCACTGCCGAAGATTCTCTCCACGGCACAAGTCGAGAACCTCGGCCGTGAGATGGCCGAGTTCCATGCCGCGTGCACCCCGACGGCCAGGCAACTACCGCCGACCTCCAATTCCGTGAAGGGCGACCTCATCCACCTTCTCGATCTTCTCGAGAGTCCGTTTGCCACGAGGAACTTCAATCTTCTTCCCGAGGACATCGGTGTACTGCACCGTGACACGCACCAGTTGTTACTTCAGTTCGAGGCGTGTCACTACGACGAGTGGCAGCGGATCCCGGTCCTCATCGACTGGAATCTCGGTAATTTCTCCGTCGTCTTCAACAACGCCGACGACCGGGGCGGCTTTCGGTTGTTCAGTCGATGGGACTACGACTGGTTTCGTCTCGAGTCGCGCATCTTCGACTTCTACTTCCTGTCGCGCGTGAGCAGCAGCACGGGCGATCGCACGACTTTCACGTACTCGCCGCACACTCTCCTCGAACCCCGCTTCATCGCGTTCCTGCGGGCGTACCACGGCGTGTATCCGCTGACTGCCGACGAGGTGAAGTTCATACCGCTCGCCTATCGATTCTTCCTCCTGAACTACGTGATCCGTGAGGGTGCACGTTTCTTCCGTGACGATCTCTGTCGGCAGTTTCGTGAAGAGGTGGCTCGCCGCTATCTACGCCAGGTGGCGCGACTCGACTTTTCGCCGCTACTCGACGCTCTCGAACTGAAGGGCTAGCCAGCCGTCGACCTCGGCTTCGTCGCACGGGCTGAGTCCGAGCGTCGAATACGCCTCGATGATGTCGGCGCGACGAGTCTCGGTGAAGCCACTGAGAATCAATGTCCCTCGCGCGGCGACGCGCGATGCGATGTCGTGCGCATCGGCGAGAAGAACCGGTGCGAGGATGTTGGCGAGCACGAGGTCGTAGGTACCGCGCACACCACGAACGTCACCTTGCTCGACAATGATCCACCCGTCGACACCGTTGAGTGTCGTGTTGTGGCGAGTCGCCTCGACGGCGGCGGGCGCGATGTCGATCGCAACAATTCGAGCCCGTCGTGTGAGGCAGAGCGCGACACCGAGAACCCCTGATCCACATCCGAGGTCGAGGATGTTCGTGCCGGGTGCACGGAGGGCGAGCGCAAGCGTTGCACGGGTCGTCGGGTGGTCGCCGATCCCGAACGACCCACCGGGCTCGATCAGCACCGTCGTCATGCCGTGCGGGTCGGAATCGTTTGGGTCGACACCAAGAGTATTTGCGAGCCAGGCCGGCGCAATCCGTACGTTGCCAACGACCGTGGGTGATGCGTGTGCCCGCCAGTTGTCGGCGACACACGCGTCGACTTCGTCGGTGCGCACCGACCAATCGCCAAGCAACGGATTCTTTGCGACGACGGCGGCCCAGGCCGTGAGCGGGTCGCTGCCGAGATCGGTGCGCAGGGCGACCGAGGTTTCGTTGTCGATCTCCTCGACTGCTTGTGCACCCGCCGCCCAGAGGATGTCGGCTGCATACTCGGCATCCGCGGTTGCGACGGTCACCACGAGGAGAACGTGCACGCTCGCCTCGCCGGGGCCCGTGTCGGCCATGTCAGTCGATGCGGCGAAGTTCGGCGCGATAGCGCGCCGTCTTGTGCACGTAGGACTGGACGCCCATTGCGACCACATCCATTTTCGCCCGGCCCTCCTTGATCACGGCGGGCGCTCCGACGGCGAGTGCACCGGCGGGAACCTCGAGGCCGTTCAGGACCACCGCGTTCGCGGCGACGATCGACCCGGTGCGCACGATGACCTGGTGCAAGACGATTGCTCCGTTCGACACCTGCGCGCGGTCCTCGACGGTACAACCTTCGAGGTGGACGATGTGGCCGATGATGCACTCATCGCCGACGATCGTGGGAAACATCGGCGTCGTGTGCAGGACGCTGCCATCCTGAACCGAGGTGTTGCGGCCGATCCGAATGAAACCGTCGTCTCCGCGCAAGACTGCTCCTGGCCAGATACTCGAACCGGCGCCCACCGTGACGCTGCCGATGATCGTCGCCTCGGGGTGTACGAAGGCGGTCGAATCGATGTCGGGAACCTGGTCACCGAGCGCATAAATGGCCACGGCACGACCCTAGTCGTACGGCTGGTTTCGTCGGCCTCGGGATCCGTTGTTCCGGCCAGGTGGATCCACGCTCAGCCGGTGCGAATTGATCGGGAAATGACGGGGATGAGGGTTCAGCCGTTAGCGTTCAGTCCCTATGTCGCGTCGCATCGAAATCGAACTCACGAGCAGCCGTCCGGACGGTACGTGGACTTGGCGAGCAGCCGGGGCCCGCGAACCAAAGGGTGTCCTCGAGGGTTCGGTCCTGTCGGCCGGAGCGAAGGTCGGTGATGTCGTGAAGGTCGAAGCTGACTTCGACATCGACGGCATTTCGATTCTTTCGCTCGTTGCAGGCAAGGAGCGCGTCGAGAAGTCGAATCGCCTCGAATTGCTCGCGTCGGACAAGCCTTTCAAGCCCGTGATCGAAACCAAGGCTCCCCGCGTCGAGCGTGCGCGTCGCGACGACAAGCGTCGTCCGCGCACCGACAAGAGCGATGCCTCCGCTGAAGGACCAGACGGGCGCAAGCGTCGTGGACCATTCACTGCCCCGCCCGAATTGCCGCAGCGACCGAAGGCAAAGCGACTGAAGCCCGGACGTGTCCACCGCAGCGAGGTCCTCGGTTCGCTCCCCGAAGCGCAACGAGCCATCGCCGAGCGCGTTCTGCAAGGTGGGATCCCCGCCGTACGTGCGGCCGTCGCTGAACAGAACAAGTCACTCGCCGCCGAGGGCAAGGAAATCATTCCTGCCGACGGTCTCGTTTCGATGGCCGAAAATCTTCTCCCAAAACTCCGCGTTGCTGAATGGCTCGACCGCGCTGACGCAGCGGTTGCCGACCTCGATTCCCTCGATCTTCGTGATCTTCGCTCGGTCGTGACATCCGGTGACGACCCGGCGATCGCGCGTGACGAATCGACGCGCGCCATCGCGGCCGAGTTGAAAGCGGGCCTGGCAGCGCGTCAGGAGAAAGACCATGCAGAGTGGCTCTCCGACATCGACGCCGCACTTGGTGTCGGTCGCGTCGTTCGTGCGTTGAAACTGTCGTCGCAACCACCGAAGGCCGGCGCTCGTTTCCCGGCCGAGTTGTCGACGAAGCTCGCGGCCGCCGCCTCCGCCGCGCTCGAGGTCGACGCGCCAGCCGACCGTTGGGTCGCAATGCTCGAAGCTGCAGCTTTCAGCCCGGTTCGTTCGCAATTGACGGCCACTGCCATTCCGGCGGTCGTGTCGCCCGAACTCTTGGCGTGTGTGACACGCCTTGCTCCTGCCGTGCCACAGATCGCAGCGAAGTTTGGCGTGGTCGTAGCCCCGGGTGCGGCGATGCCGCGGCCCCTGCGTCCGACCCGTCCGTTCGACAAAAAGGGCGCCGACAAGAAGGGCGCGCCGCGTGGAGGTCGTCCCGGCCAACGTCGCACCGACAAAGACAATCCGCAGTCCGAAACGAAAGCGAGCACCGAAAATGTCTGACATCGTCCAGTATGAAAAGCGTGGCCGCGTCGGCATCATCACGCTGAACCGTCCCGAAGCGCGCAACGCCGTCAACGGTGACGTTGCGAGCGGCGTCGAAGCCGCCATCGATCAAGTCGAGGCCGACGACGACGTATGGGTGGCGATCCTCACGGCCAACACCGCTGGCCAGGAAAAGCCTGTCTTCTGTGCAGGCGCTGACCTGAAGGCGATCAACTCGGGCAACGCCGCGGCGCTGAACACCAAGCGCGGTGGCTTCGCCGGCCTCACGTACCGCGACCGTCGCAAGCCGGTCATCGTCGCCGTCGATGGCCTTGCCACCGCCGGCGGTTGTGAGATCGTTCTCTCGTGCGACCTCGTCGTCGCCTCGACGCGCTCGGCCTTCGGTCTCGCCGAGGTGAAGCGCAACCTGATCGCGGGTGCCGGTGGCTTGTTCAGGTTGCCCCGCGCCATCGGCCAGTCGGCTGCGATGGAGATCATCCTCACCGGTGAACCACTCCCCGCCCAGCGCGCTTACGAACTCGGTCTGGTGAACCATTGCGTCGCCCCCGACCAAGTCATGCCAACCGCTTTGGCGCTCGCCGAAAAGATCTGCGCGGCCGCGCCTCTGGCGGTATGGGCCAGCCGCAAGGTTGTGCTCGCCTCCGCCTACGAAACCGACGAGGCGCTCATCAAGATGACGAACGCCGAGTTTGCGGGCGTGATGGCGTCAGAGGACACCAAGGAAGGCCTGACCGCGTTCATCGAGAAGCGTTTGCCGAACTGGAAGGGTCGCTAGACCCGAGTCGCTCTCAGTGCAACAGCACCTGAGCTGGAAGACGCGCCTCTTCGAAGAGGTTTTTGGTTTGCCTGTCCCCCGGCAGAGCCAAACCCCGCAGCGCACACGTGGGATGGATGTCCCGCGCTCGCTCGATCACGATCGCTGCATGGGACGGGTCGCCCGAGAGACTGTGGAGAACCGCCGCGCCGTCGACGAGAGTGACCACCGCACTCGCCGATTCGTGTGAAATCACGGTGTCGGACGATCCTGCGTGGCCGCGCAGCACCGCAACCAGCCACGAATAAGCGAGGATGCCGCGCTGACCGTCGCGCGAAGCCGCGTACTCGGCCACCAATGAGTCAGTGGATTGTTGGGTCATTGTCCCAGCTTGCCCCGCACGGCCTGGATGACGAGACGGCGACGTCGATGGGCCTCTTCGAAGGCGCCGATCGCTCGCACCGCTGAATCGTCACAACGGCCGATCATGTCGACGACATCACCGGAACTGAGGAGGGCCCACTCGGCAGGTGGCAGCGGCAGATGGACATACGCATCGACGGTTGTAGGGGAATCGCCGACTTGGCTCTGCATTGCAGTGCCCTCGGGGCGTGGATCGCTCGATTGAGTGCCCGGGCGGCCCTTGGTGACTCCCCGAAGGGCGGACTCGACGATGAGTTTGCCGATCGCGTGCGAGTTGCGAACGTGGCGCACAACTGCCCGAGCCACCTGGGACGGGTCGGAAGGGAACGTCATCGGGCCCCGGAATCTCAGCGGGCGAAAATCGGACAGTCGTCGTCGCCGACAGGACAGTTCGGCGCGGCGCGACGAACGAGAAGGAAGCAGGAGGTGCACATTTCTTCGTCGGCGCGACGAGGCTGCAATGCATCACCATCGGTCGAGCGGTCTTCGACTTCCTGTTCTTCGTCATCCTCGTTGGGTTGGTCCTCCGCTGCGACGAGACGGTCCTTCAGGATCGTGTCGAGGTCGGCCTCGACGTCGTCGGGTGTCGTGAGGTCGTCGTCGTCTTCGTCATCTGCGGCGCGACGTGCCACGGGGACGACCTCGTCGTCTTCATCCTCGGCATCATCGACGAAGGTTTCTTCGTCGTCGTCGAACTCCTCGGCTTCGTCTTCGAAACCTTCCTCGTCGAGGTCTTCAGGATCAATTTCATCCGCCTCGAGGTCGATCTCCACTTCGACCTCTTCACCATCGACCTCGTCGATCGCTGGCGCATCCTCTTCGACAATCTCGGCCTTGTTCTTCGCGCTCTTATCGTTGGACTTGGCGGCCTTCTTGCCGTCGGTTTTGCCTTTGACGGTTTTACCTTTATCAGTTTTGTCTTTGTCAGGTTTGGCTTTGTCAGGTTTGGCTTTGTCGGGCGTGGCTTTGCCTGCTGCGGCCTTCTTGGGGGCTGCGCTCTTGGGCGTGGCCTTCTTGCTTGCCATGAACAGGGAACCTTTCTTCGAAACCGTCGTGAGGACCGATCCGCGCGGGGATATTAGACACAGTCGGGCCTCTCAGGCGCGCACCATAGGGGTTGGCACTCCCCTTCGCGCAAATCCGAGCGATTTGTCTTTTGTGTCAGGACCTGTTGCGACGTGATTCTGCGCGACGTTCGGCCTCGAGGCGTTCGAGTTCCGGTGCTTCTGTCGTGATATGCGTCATCGCTTCGGCCACGGCCCTGTGCCCGGCTTGGTCGCGAATCAGACGATGCATGTCAAGCGCAACCTTTCGGTACGCGGGGTGGCCCTGCGGGCTCGACCGCAGTTCGAGCATGTGGATGGCTTCCCGTGCGTTGAACTGCATCACATACCGAATGCGGTAGGCCATCGATACCGCGTACGGTGCCTGGGCGGGATATTCGCCCGCGAGAGCGTCGTAGAGACCCGCGCTGCGCTGCATCACCTCATCGAAGACCCCCGTCTGGCCGGCGTCGTCGACCAATTCGGGGCGAACGTAGCCGTGGTCGGGTGTGAGTGGCTGCCACTCGATCGTGAGAAGTCGGTGGCGCTGCAAGTCACGGAATGCGCCGTAGTCGGAGAGGATGTCGAACCGATAGTCGGTGCGCTCGAAAGCGCGGCCCGGACGATGGCGCCGGTTGGTGCGGTCCCCCACGTAGGCCCTGATGAGCGCGACCTTTTCGTCGTGGGACATGCGGGCAATTCGACGGGATATCTCGGCTTCGCTGCGATTCGTGTGCGTGTAGCAGATTGCGGCAAGGAGTTTGTCCTCGCCGTCGGGGTCGAAGTCGGTGAGCGTGACCGATTCCGTGGCCGAGTCGTCGACATCGCCGTCGTCGAACAGGGCGCGAACCGCCAAATCGGTCTCGGTGGCCGTGTCGACGAGGTACTGGGACCAACGTCCACCGCGATCGGGCTGGTCGACGCGACGCAAGAAACTGGGGATCACCTTGCGGAGTTCGGTCAACATCAAGTCGGCATAGAGGCGGGCCTCGGGAAGCGAACTCGATCGCATCCGCAAAAGCAGCGACTCGAACGCTTGCCCGCTGCCGTAGATGCCGACGTTCGAGAGTGCGGCGGCAGGCAACGCCCCGCGGACCGCATCGAGGGCCTTTGCTCGCGTGGCTTGCCGGTAGACGAAATCGCTGTCCTTCGGCCCCTGTGGAACGACGCGGCGCACATGGTCGGTCAGCGACTCGACGAGAGCGCTGTACGAATCGAACATGCGGTCCATGTCGCCGACGTAGCGGGTTCCGAACTTGCCCGTCAGCACGTCCGGGTCTCGGAAATACCGGTAACGCCCCCCGAGTCTGACGTCGTAAGAGATGTACCGGGTGCTCTGCTCGAGGTAGCTCATGAGCCGGCCCCACTCGAGGATCTTCGTCAGGATGTTTGAAGCCTGTTCGCAGGCCAAGTGGACGCCACCCAACTGCGCCACTGAATCGTCGCCGTACTCGACGAACACCTTTTCGTAGAGGTCTTCGGCACGCGAGACGCCGACTGTTGCGTCGAAGGTCTGGTCACCACGAATGTCCAACTCTCCGACGAACTCGTCGAGAAACAGTCGACGCAAGCTCTTCGCGCTGCGGCTGTAGCGCGCGAACAACGCTCCCTTGACGACCTCAGGCAGGTTGACCAGGGCGAAAACCGGCGAATCAAGGTTGGTGAAATACCGCCGCAGGATGTCGGCCTCGGTGGGACTGAACTCCTCGGGCACGTACACCGTCACGGCGACCAACTCTAGAAGTCCCGACACCGTTGGCGAGGGATCCGGCGACGGTCAGAGAACGCCGTCGGGGAGGCCGCCAATCGCAGCAAATTCAGCAGAAATTGCGTCGTGCAGTTCACGGTTCGCCCAAACATCGAGGGCGGTCAGGGCCAGGGTCTTCGCCCCGTCCACGGCGGCGCGGTCACCCTCTTCCCCACCCGCATAGTCGGCGAACCGTGCGGTGTGAATCGGGACGCCGCGGGGCGCAACGGCAATCATCGGGTGAATGGACGGTGCGAGATAGCTCACGTTCCCCATGTCGGTCGAACCGACCACCATGCTGTTCGGTGACGGAGGCGCGAAGTCTCGACCGATCTGACGACCATTTGCGACGTACGCCGTGAGAAGCGCAGCGGAATCACGGACGTCGGCGTAGGCGTGGCCTTCCCATTGAAGGTCCACCTCGCAACCCGTCGCAAGTGCAGCGCCGCGGAAGCAATCCTCGACGCGGGCCTTCAGGGGCTTCAGCGTCTCGAGCGTGTCGGAACGCACGTACCAGTTCATTGCCGCGTACTTCGGAACGATGTTCGGTTTGTCGCCACCATGGGTGAAGATGCCGTGAACGCGCTCGGTCGGCCTGATGTGTTGACGAAGAGCCGCGATCGAGTTGTAGGCGAGCACCGCTGCATCAAGCGCGTTGCGTCCCATGTGTGGCGCGGCTGCCGCGTGCGCTTCGCTGCCGTGGAAGTGTGCCCCGCACTCGTGGATCGCGATCGCGCGCATGGACGTGATGTCGACATCCGCCGGGTGCACCATCATTGCGGCGTCCAGGCCGCGGAATGCTCCGTTACGGGCCATTGCAATCTTGCCGCCACCGCCCTCTTCGGCGGGTGTGCCGAACACTTCGAGGAAGCCTCCGGTGGCGCCGACGAACGACGCCAAACCGAGGGCCGCTCCGAGGCCGGCTGCGGCAATCACGTTGTGGCCGCATGCATGGCCGATCTCGGGAAGCGCGTCGTATTCGAGGATGATGCCGACGTTCGAGCCGGCGGAGTTGCCGAGGGCCGCATGAAACGCGGTATCGACACCGAACGCGGATCGCGTGACCGACGCAAACCCCGCCCCGAGCGCATCGGTGAGCACGTCGTGGGCGTGTGTTTCTTCGTAGTTGAGTTCGGGGTGGGCGTGGATGTCACGGCTGATCTCGATGAGCATGGGCGCCAAACGATCGATTTCCGCAACGACGTCGCGTTTCATCTCGGCGAGATCACTCATGCTCCGACTCTATCCACGGTCACCGGGCCGGAATATGCGTCACGGCGGCATCGGGCCGCACCGTGACCGTCACCTCGAGAATCCCGCGCAACGGTGGCTCGACTTCGAAGCGGAGTATCGCGGGTCGGGTGAACGTTCGGGAGTATTCCGAGCCCCTTCCGACGGACACGAGTGGGTGTGGAAGGTGCGATTCGGAGCGCGTCCGTCGCCGAAAATCCACCCGTTGCCGCAACGACATGCCCTCGTCGACGACGAGCCAGTCGAGGCGCCCGTCGTTTGGATGGGCGCGCGAGAAGATGCGACGGCCCGCCACGAACGAGGTCGACGACACGATGGTGTACTCGCCGTGGATCCAACGGCCGATGGTGACCCACGAGATGGTCGATCGTTCGTGGCGGCGGCCACGGGAGTCGAGTGCGACGATGTCGACGACATCGAGCGGGAGACGAAGCCAAGGGCCGATGTGGCCACTGCTGACCGTATTGCCGAGTTCGCGCGAGAGATCCGGTGTCGGGGGCGTGTCACCGTCCTTACGTTCGACTACTTCACCCCAATTGGCTCCGCGTTCGATGGTCATGCCGGCTCTCCCCCGACAACTTCGCTTCCGACGACAAGCCCGCGGAACATTGCCTTCGCGGCTCGCGACGCGGTGGCTGCGAGGTCCGGATTCAGTGTGGTTCGTTCGATCTGTCGCAGCAGGTCGACAAGCTGACGGACCGTGCGGACGAAGTCGCCCGCACCCATGTCGGGCACGACGTCGAGAATTCGGTCGAGGGATCCGTTCGATGCCCACACCGCGGCTGCCCGGGCAAAACCGTTATCCGGGAACCTGTGCATCGGCAGCCCCGCTGCTTCCTCGGCGTCACGAATCTCAACGCTGAGGTCCTCGAGCGCATCGATTGCTCGCTTCACGGCATCGGAGGGATTGGGATGGTCCGCGTCGTCCGCTGATCGCGGTTCGTAGACCAACGCGGACACGGCGCCCGCCAGGTCGTGAACCGACAGACCGTCGAAGATTCCCCGCTCGACGGCTTCGGCCACCAGCATGTCGCACTCGTGGAACACGCCGGCGAGGATCGATCCCGACGGCGTCAAGGCCCAACCTTCGATGAAGCCGCGCTCGCGTAACAGCGAAAGAACACGGTCGAACGTCGCAGCGACCGACCGCGACTCCGCCGCGAGTTCGCCTTCGATGCGCTCGATGTCCCGACGAATCCGGTCAGCGTTGTCGGCGTGGCGCATTCGTTCGCGCAGGTGCGGGTCGGCGGTGATCGCCTCGTCGGGGCCCGTCGGATTTTCGTCCCTCGGCGCGCGGTGGCGGAAGTTCGCGAGTCGTTGCGCAAGTGTTTTGACATCGACAGGATTCCAGGTCGAGAACTCCTCTGGAATCTCGATGCGCCCGACATGGCGGGGCGTCGCATCGAAGTCGTCGAGTAGAAGCCCGCGTACGCCCTGTCGTCGGTCGAGAACCGTCACCTTCAGCCCACGTTTGCGGGCTGCAGTTGCGACAACGAGGAACTGCTCTTCCCTGCCGTCGGCCATTCCGGCGATGACGTCCCCGGGCGTGAGGTTGTCCCACAGTGCCCTGTCGTTCGCGGCGCGGGTCGGTGCGTCGAGGCCGACACCCTTTGCCCGTCGGTATGCCCAGATGTCCCCGTAGGGACTTTCGGCCCGCGCGATGGATCCTTCCATTGCTTCACGCCTCCGTTCGAGGCGCGACTGCATGGCCACCACCGTCGAGTTCGATTGGAACTGGGCGAAGGAGAGGTTGAGGAGATGCCGAACCTCGCGTTCCGCGTGGGTGCGAACCAGGTTGACCGTCATGTTGTACGTCGGTCGGAACGCCGATGTGAGCATGAACGTCTTGTTCGTTGCGTAACGCGCAACCTCATCGAGCGACACAAACGGGCTCCACACCGTCACCGCATGACCCACAGTGTCGATTCCGCGCCGACCGGCGCGTCCGGTCAACTGCGTGAAATCGGATGGCTTCAGCGGGACGTGGCGTTCGCCGGTGTAGCGGGTGAGTTTGTCGATCACCACCGTTCGCGCCGGCATGTTGATACCGACGGCGAGGGTTTCCGTGGCGAAGACCACTTTCACGAGTCCGGCCGAGAATGCTTCCTCGACCATTTCCTTGAAGGCGGGTACCAAACCTGCATGGTGCGGGGCCACGCCCGACGAGACGAGGTCGACGAAACCGTCGAAGTCGAGGGCGCGGCGTTCCTCGTCGGACAGGCGTGCACCGTGCCGTTCGGCGATTTCGCGAATTCTGCGTGATTCGGCACCGGTCACGAACGACAGCGCGTTGCGTCGGCAGGCCTTTGCCGCGTCGTCACACTGGTTGCGACTGAAGATGAAATAAATCGCGGGCAACAGTCCCTGATGCTGCAATTCCTCGATGATCTCCGTTCGCCCGGGTGGGCCAACCCGCGAGTCTCGGTCTCGTCGCCGTTTGTCGCCACGTGAAGTCTGCCCATTGCCTGCGACGACCCGCTTCAGCTTGTCGTTGATGCGCGAGCCGTCGAGGGTCGGAATCACTCGGGTCATCGCCGTGGCTTTGTCGTAAAAGGCATGGTGGTGTTCGAGCGGCACCGGTCGCCGCGTCTCGACGATCGCGCGGGTGTCGCCACGCACGGTCGTGAGCCACGCGGCAACTTCGTCGGCATTGGACACGGTGGCCGACAGGCAGACGAGGGTCACCTCGAGCGGAAGATGAATGATCACCTCTTCCCACACCGGGCCCCTGTACTCGTCCTGCAGGAAGTGCACCTCGTCGAGGACGACGTAGGCGAGGTCGTCGAGTGCATTCGACCTCGCATAGATCATGTTGCGAAGTACTTCGGTCGTCATGACGAGAATCGAAGCCTCTGAATTCACACTCGTGTCACCGGTCAACAAACCGACACGATGATCTCCAAACAACCTCTGGAAGTCCTTGAATTTCTGGTTCGAGAGAGCCTTGATCGGAGCCGTATAGAAGGCCCGTTTACCCGCAGTGAGGGCGGCGGAGATGGCGTGCTCGGCGATGTAGGTCTTTCCCGAACCGGTCGGCGCTGCAACGAGAACGGAGGCCCCCTCGTCGAGGGCCCGGCACGCCGCTATCTGGAACGGATCGGGTGAGAAACTCACGATGCAGCACGTGCGTGACGACGTCGACGCCAAGCGACGGTGTAGCCGATGCCCACGGACACGCCGTAGAGCAGACACATCGGTAACGAGAGCGCAAAGAGCGAAACGGGGTCGCCGGATGGCGTGATCACCGCGGCGGTGAGAAAGATCAACATGATCGCCCAGCGCCATTGCATGACGAGCTGGCGCGGCGTAATGACATCGACGAGTTGCAGGAACACCAACAGGACGGGAAAGAGAAACCCGATTCCGAAAGCCAAGACCATCGTGAAGACGAGATTCACGTACTTGGTGATCTGGTAGGCCTGCTCGACGTCGGTCCCTGACCAACTGATGAGGAACTCGAGAGCCTTGTCGAGGGTCCAGTAGGCGATGTAGCCCCCGAGCGCGAAGAGTACGACGCTCGAGGCCACGAAACCAACCGCGTACTTTTTCTCCTTACGATGTAGAGCAGGCGCAACGAATCGCCAGATCTGCCACATGATCACCGGCAGCGCGAGGATGATGCCTCCGTACACGGAAATGCGCATGCGCGCTGCCAACCCATCGAGCGGCCCGAGTCCGTACAGGGTTCCGTCGCAACCGAAGTCGGGTCGCTCGCCGCACAGATTGCGGTAGGGCTTCGTTAGGAACCGCAGAAGCGGCTCGTATTGGAGAAGCACGAGGATCATCCCGATGGCTACGGCAAGCAGTGACCGGATGATGCGGAACCGCAGTTCACCAAGATGCTCGATGAGCGTCGCCTCGTCGTCGGGTCTGCGAACCCGGCGCTTCTTACTGCGCAGGGCCATCGTCCGGGGTTTCCATCGTGTCGGCCGGCGGTGGTACTTCGTAGGGAACGAAGGGCGGTTCGTCAGATCGGGCATCGGATGCTGCTGGAGTGGTGCTTGGCTCGCCACCGTTGAAGATGCGGCGGGCCTCATCGGCGGTCTTGCGGAGTTCATTCACCGGCTCGGAAAAACTCGAGGTGACATCGCGCTGGATGCCGCCGGCCACGCGGCGGATCTCGTTGTACACGCGACCGAATTTGCGCATGGCCTCGGGCAGTTTTTCCGGCCCGAGAACGATCAAACCGATGAGCAGCAAAACCACGATTTCGCCACCCGAAAGGTTGAACACGCTCCGAGTCTAGGAACCGCCAACCGCAGGGTCACTAACCTCGGCATTCGTGATCGGATTCGCCCACCGTGGTGCCAAGGCCTACGCCCGGGAAAACACCCTCGAGGCCTTCGCGCTGGCCCTGCGCCTCGGTGCCACGGGTCTGGAAAGTGACGTCTGGCTCACGGCCGACGGTGTTCCGGTCCTCGACCACGACGGAGTGGTCAAGGGGCGTCTGCGCAGCAAGCCGATCTCAGCTGTAGCGCGCGGCGATCTTCCTGTGCACATCCCGACGCTCGAGGAACTCCTCGTAGCGACGGAGCCGGGCGTTCCGCTGTCACTCGATGTGAAGGATCCCGATGCTTTCGGAACGGTCGTCGACGTGTACGAGCGCCAGCGGCGAGACGCTTCGAAACTGCTCTACCTCTGCCACCCCGATCTCGTGATCTTGCGTGGCAACGACCGCTTTGCTAGCCGGGCGACCCTCGTGCACTCGACGCGCATCGCACGCATGAAGGATGGCCCCGAACGTCATGCAGCCGTGTTGCGCGAGGCCGGCGTCGGTGTTGTGAATATGCCGTATCCAGACTGGACGGGTGGATTGGTCGCACTGTTCAAGCGATTCGATGTCGATTGTTTTGCATGGGATTGCCAGCACGAGAGGCAGATTGCGGAGGTGGCGCGGATGGGGGTTGACGCGATCTACAGCGACTGGCCCGACCGGCTCGCCGACGTGCTGGCTTGAAACGGCGAGACCAGATTCAGAGCCAACGCCAACGACTGATCGGCCAGATGACGACGAACGCTCGACCCACGATGCTCTTCTTGTCGACGGGACCAAACACGCGACTGTCCATTGACTGTGGTCGATTGTCACCGAGAACGAACACTTGGTCGTCGGGTACCAGAACAGCAGCCATGTCGGGCTGACGACAACGAGCCACGAGATCGGATTGTTGCGTGTCGCGCTCGGGCAGGTAGGGCTCGTTCAATTGCTTGTCGTCGACGAACACGATGCAACCCTTGATCATGACGGATTCGCCGGGAAGACCAATGACTCGCTTGATGAGGTCGTCGTGCTGCACGCTCTGTCCGTTCGACGTCACGCGGTCGAACACGACGACGTCTCCCCTGTCGATGTCTCCGAGTCGGTAGGACAGCTTGTTCACTAGCACGCGGTTCGGTTGGAAAAGTGTCGTTTCCATCGACGGACCGGAGATGTAGAACTGTTGAAGTACGAAGGTTCTGATACCAAGCGCAACGAGAAGCGCGACAACGACCACGACGACCCAATCCCTGACCGCGCGGAACGAGGCAGAGGCCCTGGTGCGACCGTCGACCTCTGCTTCGCCGGGGAGTTCGTGTGACACCCGAGCGAGGCTACTGCCGGTCACATCGACTCGATGATCTTTTCGACTCGCTCGTCCCTGCTCTTGAAGGGGTCTTTGCAGAGCACGGTCCGCTGTGCCTGGTCGTTCAGTTTCAAGTGAACCCAATCGACCGTGTAGTCGCGCTTTTTTGATTTGGCCTTCTTGATGAACTCACCACGAAGACGTGCGCGGGTTGTGGCGGGTGCGTTGTCGATCGCCTGCGTGATGTCTCCTTCGTTGCAAACGCGTTCGACGAGGCCCTTCGATTCGAGCTTGTAATAGAGCCCGCGGGACCGACAGATGTCGTGGTATTGAAGATCTATCAGTTGTGTCTTGGGGTCGCCGAGGTCCAGTCCGTGTCGCTCGCGGTACCGCTCGATGAGGCGATGCTTGATCACCCAGTCGACCTCGCGGTCGAGCGAAAACGGGTCCTTCTCGATCGTCGAGACGCAGTGGTTCCACATCTGCAGTGCCTTCATCTCGAACTCGGGAAACCCCTTTCGGTCGGCGTAGGTCAATGCACGGTCGAGGTACTCGCGTTGGATGTCGAGAGCACTCACCTCGCGGCCGTTCTGGAGCCGCACGGTGCGCCGGCAGGTGAGATCGTGGCTGATTTCGCGAATCGCACGGATCGGATTCTCGAGAGTCATGTCTCGCAGGACAACCGAGGGATCTTCCATCATCCGCAAGAGGCAAGCGGTCGTGCCGACCTTCATGAAAGTTGTGTACTCGCTCATGTTCGAGTCACCAACGATTACGTGCAGTCGGCGGTAGTGCTCGGCATCGGCATGAGGTTCGTCGCGGGTGTTGATTATGGGTCTGCTGCGGGTCGTCGCCGAGCTCATTCCCTCCCAGATGTGGTCTGCGCGTTGCGAAATCGAATAGATCGGCCCGCGGGCAGTGTGTGTGATGCGCCCCGCGCCGGCGATGATCTGACGTGAGACGAGAAACGGAATGAGAACCTGACCGATCGTCGCTTGATCGTCGTCGCGGCCAGTCAGGTAGTTCTCGTGACAGCCGTACGAGTTACCCGCACTGTCGGTGTTGTTTTTGAAGAGGTAGACGGTTCCCCGTATCCCCTCATCCCGAAGTCGTTCCTCGGCGGAATAAGTGAGGTCTTCAATCCGACGTTCCCCAGCCTTGTCGTGCACGACGACGTCATAGATGTTGTCGCATTCGGGTGTCGCGTACTCGGGGTGCGACCCGACATCGAGGTAGAGGCGCGCGCCGTTCTCAAGAAAGACGTTGCTGCTGCGACCCCACGACACGACCTTCCGGAACAGATATCTTGCGACTTCGTCTGGGCTAAGGCGACGTTGGCCACGCAAAGTGCAGGTGATTCCGTACTCCGTCTCGATCCCATAGATCCGACGTTCCATTCGCGATGCCGGTATCAGTCTACGAGGAGGCGCGAAACCTCACCGTCGTCGAGACGTGCGAATGCGCGACGGGCGCCGTTGCGACGCAGGACCGCCACCTCAAGGTCGTCGGCCACGAGCGTGCGATCGGGGCCGGCAAGGGACCGGTTTGCAACCTTGACTGCCGTCGCGAGGTCGGGAACCGTGGAGAGCTCCGGTGACAAACGCGCGGCGATCGCATCGGCATCACCGCCCAGCACTGAGTACCGCTTCTCGTCGAGGACCGTGCCGTCGTAGAGAATGTGGAACAGCTGGTCGGCCGCCGGGTCGGAACCAATCTCAGCCACGAGTATCTCGACTTCGAGTGGTTTCATCTCGTGGGTGAAGGTCTGGCCGAGGATCTGTGCGTACTGGTTCGCGAGGCTGCGCGCGTCGACGTCGTCCCGCGAGTACTGGTATCCCTTCAGGTCGGCGGCGCGCACGCCCGCGACGCGCAATTGGTCGAACTCGTTGTACTTGCCGACGCCCGCGAATGCTATCCGGTCGTAGATCTCGCTGACCTTCCGCAGGGTGTTCGACGGGTTTTCGGCGACGATTGCGATTCCGTCGGCGTACTGGACGGCGACGAGGGCACGCCCGCGGGCGATTCCTTTGCGCGCATAGTCGGCGCGGTCCTTCATCACCTGTTCCGGTGCGACGTAGAAGGGCATGCTCATCGGCCGTCTCCTCCGTTGCGGGCACGCTGGTCGACGAGGATCTCATCGACCATGCCGGCGAGCCGGGCGTCGTCGATGCGCGACCATCCGGCTGCGGTGATCGTCGCGGTCACCGGGTAGATGCCTCGCAGTGCGTCGGGTCCGCCGGTGGCCGAGTCGGCGTCGGCTGCCTCCCAGAGTGCGCGAACCGCGAGGCGAATGGCATCGTCCTCGGTGAGAGTCGACCGCCAGCCGACCTTGACGACGGTGCCCGCGTGGAGGCTTCCCGACCCCGTGGCGACGAATTCCTTTTCTTCGTAGCGTCCGCCTGTGGGGTCGTAATCCCACAGGCGACCGGCGCCCAATGCGAGGTCGTAGCCGGCGAAAATGGGGACGACCACCATGCCCTGCATCGCTGCGGGAAGGTTTCCGCGTACCAGCATCGACAGTTGGTTCGCCTTGCCCTCGAGCGAGAGCATCTGACCCTCGACCTTCTCGTAGTGCTCGAGTTGCAACTGGAAGAGTTTGATCATTTCCATTGCCGGACCCGCTGCGCCCGCAATGGCGACGCCGCTGAATTGATCGGCCTCAACCACCTTCTCCATCGTGCGGTGCGAGATGAGGTTTCCCGACGTCGCACGTCGGTCGCCTGCCATGACTACGCCCCCCGCAAACCGCAGCGCAACGCAGGTCGTGGCATGCGGCACGGCGACGGTGCCCGCGCCGCTGGCCACGACGAAGGGCTCTGCGCCCGTGCGACGCAAGAGGTCGAGGAAACTCGCCCCCGGGTGGTCATCGGGAGCAAAAAAGGGCATCGCCATGGGGGCTATTCCCCACCCTTTTGCACGTAGCTCTTCACGAAATCCTCGGCGTTCGATTCGAGAACTTCATCGATCTCGTCGAGAAGGTCGTCGAGCTCGGCCTTCAATTTCTCGCTACGCTCGGTACCGGCCGCGGGTGCCGTGGATTCGTCGGCGACAGCGTCGTTGCCGCGTTCGGAGCGTTGCTTCTGGATGCGCTCGGCCATGAGCCCACCGTAGCGAAAATATCTCGTCTCAGTACATACCGGGATCGACGAAACCAGAGGTCTCGCTAGCGCCGGCACCGAGCATTTCGATGAGTTCTCGTGGCGTCTTCGACGAATCGATCAAGTCGCCGACGATGGCTCGGGTGCCACGCAGGGGTTCCATCATCGGCACACGCCGCAATGGCTCGTCCCCAACGTCGAAGACCAAGCTGTCCCAGTTCGCAGCGACGACATCGTTGGGCCACTTCTGAAGGCATTTTCCCCTGAAGAAGGCGCGTGTGGTGTCCGGCGGTTCGCTTATCGCCGCGGCCACCGCGTCGGCCGACCACATCGACTCGAGTCCCACCCGGCGTGCGAGGCATCGTTCGGGACGCATGTCGTGATATTGGAGATCCACAGCCTTCAACTTCGCGTGACCCGGCGTCAAGCCGTGACGCGAAGCGAGCCCATCGACGAGACGCATCTTCGCAACCCAGTCAACGATCTGTGAGACGGACGCGGGCTCGCGTTCGAGTCCCTCGAGGACCTCCTTCCACCTCGCGAGAATCGCCTCTCCTTCTCCCGGCGTTCCCGGGTCTTCGACGCACGCGAGGCCGTACTGCTGTGCGTATTTCTCCGCATTCTCGAGTAGGAGAAACTGCATTTCGAGGGCGGTGAGGCGTTGGCCGTTCACGCGCTCGACAGTCGCGCGCAGGCTCGGGTCGTGGCTCACCGCGGTCATCGCTTGAAGCGGGTTCGCGAGCAGAAGGTTGTGTGGCAGGACATCGTCCTCGATCATCGCGAGCACGATTGCAGTGGTGCCGACTTTGAGGAACGTGGCCACCTCGCTCATGTTGGCGTCTCCGACGATCACATGAAGTCTGCGGTAAAGGTTCGGATTGCAGTGCGGCTCGTCGCGCGTATTGACGATGGGTCGTTTCAGGGTCGTCTCGAGACCGATCTCCTCTTCGAAAAAATCCGCACGCTGCGTCAACTGGAAGGGCACCGTGTGCGACGCCCTGCCTGGTTGTTCGCAGCCGACCTTGCCGGCACCGGTGAAGACCTGCCGCGTAACGAAGTGCGTGGTGATGAGTCCCGCCAGTCGACCAAACGGCAGATTGCGGTCGACGAGGTAATTCTCGTGACAGCCGTATGAATTGCCCTTGCCGTCGGAGTTGTTCTTGTAGAGCACGATTTCGTGGTCTGCAGGAAGTTTGGCGTTCGCCGATTCGGCGCTGCGCCGGATGACCTCTTCCGCCGCGCGGTCGAAGAGAACCACCTGTGACGCGCTAGTGCATTCGGGAGTCGAAACCTCGGGGTGTGCATGGTCGACGTAGTAACGCGCTCCGTTCGTGAGAACGCTGTTGACGAGGTGCATCTCGACCTCCGGTGGAAACGCATCGTCGAGAACGAAGCCGCGGGCGTCGAGACCGGGATTCTCGTCGGCGAAATCCCACCCGATCATCTGCGGAAAATTGCCGGCGTAAGCGTTGACGAGAACCGACGAGGCAACGACCGGATTCGCATCGAAACCGCGGGTGATGATGCCGTATTCGGTTTCGATCCCGCAGACCTTGTGAATCGCCATGATAAGTGTCGTCCGCGGTGACCTAGAGGTACTGGCCGGTGGCGGTGCGTTCGATGGCCTTGCCGCCGCGCGACGCTGCGTCCCCGGCGTGTTCGTTGACGAGCGTTCGGATAAAGACGATCCGTTCACCCTTCTTGCCCGAGATGCGCGCCCAGTCGTCGGGGTTGGTCGTGTTCGGCAGGTCTTCGTGTTCCTTGAATTCCTGTCGGACGGACTCGACGAGGTCGCCGAGTGCGATTCCCCTATCGCCGCCGGCGATGACCCGTTTGATCGCTAACTTCTTTGCACGACGGACGATGTTTTCGATCATCGCACCCGAGGAAAAATCCCGGAAAAAGAGAACTTCCTTGTCGCCGTTCTGGTACGTCACCTCGAGGAAACGGTTCGCGACGTCGTCGGAGTACATCGCATCGACCGCGGCGTCGATCATCGCTCGCACTGCACCGTCGGCATCGATGCCCGACGCCGTTTCGGCAGCGGCAATGGGCAGATCCGCGGTGAGGTAGCGCGAGAAAATCTGCGTGGCGGCAGTCTTGTCGGGACGCTCGATCTTGATCTTCACGTCGAGGCGACCGGGTCGAAGGATCGCGGGATCGATCAGGTCTTCGCGGTTCGTCGCTCCAATGACGATCACGTTTCGCAGACCCTCGACGCCGTCGATCTCGGCCAGCAATTGCGGCACGATGGTCGACTCCATGTCGCTGCTGATGCCGCTGCCGCGTGTCCGGAACATCGAGTCCATCTCGTCGAAGAAAACGATGACCGGCCAACCCTCCTCGCTCTTTTCGCGGGCGCGTTGAAAGATGAGACGGATCTGACGTTCGGTCTCCCCGACGTACTTGTTCAAGAGCTCGGGGCCCTTCACGTTGATGAAGTAACTACGCCCCTTTGCATCGCCTTGTTTCGCCGCGACCTTCTTCGCAAGGCTGTTGGCGACCGCCTTGGCGATGAGTGTCTTTCCGCATCCGGGCGGACCGTATAGGAGAACCCCCTTCGGCGCCGGCAACCGGTGCTCTGCGAAAAGGTCTCCGTAGAGGAAGGGCAATTCAACCGCATCAGCGATGAGCTCGATCTGAGAGTCGAGACCACCGATGTCGGCGTAGTCGATGTCGGGGACCTCTTCGAGAAGCAAGTCCTCGACATCGGGTTGCGGCAACTTCTCGAGGAGCAGCGTCGAGCGGGGGTCGAGTCGCAGAAGGTCGCCCGACCGCAGATGGACTCCGCGCAGTGCATCAGCGAGTTCGCAGACTCGTTCGTCGTCTCCGCGTACAGTAACGACAGCCCTGACGCCGTCTTCGCAGACTTCCTTGAGCGAAACAACCTCCCCGGAGCCTTCCGGCGAACGAGCCATCACGACGTTCAAGCTCTCGTTCAAGACCACTTCGGCACCGCGTTCGACAGTCTCGTAATCGATGTCGGGATGCAGATGGACCCGCATCTTTCGACCACTTGTCAAGATGTCGACCGTCTCGTCGTCGTTCTTGCCGACGATGACCCCATACGCCGAAGGTGGCTGTGACAACTTGTCGACTTCCTCGCGCAGCTGGGCGATATGCTCGCGGGCCTCACGAAGCGTGTAGGAGAGTTTCTCGTTCTGGGCGTTCTTGTGGGCCAGTTGGCTCTTCGTCTCGAGAAGTTGTGCTTCGAGGCGTGACATGTGACCCTCGCCGCCGCCACCTTGCTCGTTGTTCCCGTCTCGCTGCCCAGCGGACATTGCGGTAC
>JBEAPO010000140.1:0-5385 GCA_041164425.1 Actinomycetota bacterium | reverse complement strand
CGAGGACCGAGTCGACCACGGCGAGAACCGCGGTGAGGACTGCTGACAGGAGGACCAATTGTCCGATGACATACATAGGTATCAACCCCATTTCTGCAGGAAGTCCCTGCACTGAGGACGGTACGTTTCACAGTTTCACAAGGTGTGGATACCCGCTCGGCCCCTTGTGGGTATTGGGATTCAGCGACTCAGCAGACTGCTGAGTGCGGTCTCGGCACCGGTTTCGCCATCGACGTCGTGGTGGGTGAGTCGCGAGAGGAAGGTGATCGACACTTCGCCGGCCTCGACCGCACCGCCGTCGGTATCGATCGGCAGGGGCAGAGCCTCGCCGATCTCCAACTTGATGGAGTACGAGTTCGTGTGGCCTTCCTTCAGTTCCTTGCGGGCCGAGGCCATGGCGCGGGGGAGTTCGTGTCCGACGCGGGTGCGACGCCAGCCCTTCACTTCATCGAGCGGAAGATTGGGCACGTTCACATTGACCACGACGGGTTCGTGGTGCGGTGTCGCGATGACGCCGCGCACGACGTGCGAAGCAACGGTGGCGGCGGTGTCCCAGAGTTGGCCCTTCACCATTTCATCCCAACCTTGGCCTTCGACGCCGAACCCGGCGACGGCCTGGCTAACCGCGACGCCGCTGATGCCGTAGTTGCGTCCGGTCAGCGTGGCACCAATGGTGCCCGAGTGGTAGACGCTGCGACCCACGTTCGCGCCGGGGTTGATGCCAGAGACGACGAGGTCGAACTTCTTGTCGAGGATGCCGAGATGCGCCATCATCACGCACAACGCCGGCGGACCTGTCAGCGCCCACGCTTCGTCGATTCCATCGACATTCACGCGGTGAATGTCGGGGCGCATGATGTGGATCGCACCGAATGCCGCGCTTGCCCCCGAGTATTCGCTGTCCGGCGCAAGGATGGTGACGTCACCGTGTTCACGCATCGCGCGCGCCAACACATGCAGGCCAACAGAGTCGATGCCATCGTCGTTCGTCACCAAAATGTTCATGGATACATCTTGGCTTGCGAGACGCAGTTCAGTCGGGTCGGCGCTCGCTCTGTGTGGCGGCGTGTTTGCCGGCGATGGAACCGAAGATGAACGCCATGCCAACGGTGCCCCCGGGGCCCCAATACGCCTGTCCCGCGGGTGACGCAACGCAATTTCCCGCGCCGTACAAACCGGGAATCGGTTCACCCATCGTGTTGAGGACGCGCGCATGCTCGTCGGTGACGGGGCCACCTTTGGTGTCGAGTCCCACGGGTGCAAGTACGACGCAGTGGTATGGACCGGCATCGTTGAAAGGATGCATCGTCGGGTTGCGCATCCCGTTGCGCGCCGAACCCGCCCATGTTTGTTCGATCGGTGATTCACCACGGTGAAAATCGTGGTCGACACCTTCACGGGACATCTCGTTCCACCGCGCGACGGTGTCGCGAACGTTGGCCGCCCAGTTGTCGTCAAGTGTTGCGCCTCCCGTGAGGTATTCGAAGCCGCGCAACTTCTCGCGCAGTTTCTCGGCGAGTGATTCCCATGTCGGCGCACTGACCACGTAGTCGGAGGTCTGGCCAATGGGTGGCACGGGGAAACGGAATCGGCTTGCTTCGGGGTTCGTCATCACACCGTCGTCGAACAACATGAACATCAAGAGGTTCGGATAGTCACCTCGCACGGAATCCCATACCGCGTGAACCTGACCACGTTCGTTGTAGGGCGACTTCTCGTTCACCGCGCGGCGGCCGTGCTTGTTTACCTGGATCATCGAGTCGCCGTACGGCGAGTAGACGTCGGTGCTGGTGACGCGGTTGCGTGCGAGCATGTCGAGCACGCCTTGTGCCCACCAGGCGTGCGCGAGGTTGCCCAACTGCGCACCGGCCTCGATGCCGATGCGCAGGAAGTCACCGGTTGCCTGTTCCGATGCCGCGCCGCCGAACACCGGGCCGCGCAGGAATTCGCGCGTGTATTCAGGATTGTGCAGGAATCCGCCCGAACCGAACACAACGGCCTTGCGTGCGCCGATCAACGCTGTGCGACGTCCGATGCGTGCCTCGACACCAATCACTTCGTTGGCCGAGTTACGCACGAGGTGAACAACCTCTGCCTCGAGAATCGTCTTCGTGCCGAGTTTCTCCGCGCCGGCTTGCAGGCGGTCGACGAGAAACTGTCCGCCGGTGGGGTCGATGCCCGGTCGGTGGTTCGGCGGGTACTTCGCCTGGATGCACCGGCCCCAAGGTGCTTCGTCCTCGGCAAGGTGTGCGTAGTAGTCGGGATACGGAACGGCTTCGAGCTCCATCATCCCCGCTGCAACAGCGGCCTCGAGTGTTTCCGCACCACGGTCGTAGAAGGCCTCGAGCATCTTGTATCGGTTGTCGGGCAGTCCGAGCGTGTCGTGTCGTGGGTTGTAGTGCGTGGGGTAGGCGGTGCGCGCGAGATAGCGCAGTGCGCCTGCACGGTTGTCTTCGATTCCCTGTGCACGCATCACCGGGTTGTTGCAGACCCACATCACGCCACCCGACCTTCCGGTGGTGCCGCCGGTGAACTGCGCCTTTTCGAGAACGATCACGCTCGCACCCGCGGACGCGGCGGCAAATGCGGCGCCGAAGCCTGCAGCGCCACTGCCGACGACGACCACGTCGGCAACTTCCTCCCACTCCGAACCCCAGGTGTCTCCCATGGGACAACGGTAACGATTCGGTTTCGTAGCCCCGATGTCGGCGGTTCGCTACCCTCGCAGACGTGCAGGACCAGCCGTCGACTTCGGAATCAATGGAAGTAAAGAAGGCCGTTCTCGAGTGCACCGAATGCGGCTCGCCCTACGGCCGCCACTGGCACACGAGCGACGGTGTTGCGACGTTGTGTCCGACGTGTGCGCAGTTCTTCGGGCTTGGTTGTCCCTGATCAGATTCTTCGCGGTCGGGCGGCCGGCATCCAGTTCGGACCCGCGGTCGCGTCGATGTGTTCGACGAACCGATGTCCCACAGGTTCGATGAGCGCGAGAAAACGTTGTGTGTTGTCCGCACCGAAAGTCTGCCAACACCGCGCACAAAGCCGGTTCGTTTCCTCTTCGAGCCAGTGACGGAATTCGACTCCCGAAGAGTTCACCACTCCGTCGGTGACCCAACCGCGTGCGTCGAGGTTCGCCAAAGCCGCCGCGATCTGATTATCGTTCGCACCGCGGCTGCGTGGGATCCACTCTTTCGGATAACCCATCCACGCATCGTGCAACAAGCCCGCCTCGACACCGTCGATTGCATGCGCGGCGAGCAGGCCCCAGTGGGTGTCTCCACGCCATTCGCGCAATGTGTTGACCGCCAGCCACGCAGACACGACACGATCATCGTCGGCCCGGGGCCAGGCACGATGCGCCGCGAATAGCACGCGACCCGCAGCCGGGAGTGCGTCGACCGTTCGCCAGATTTCGTCGCTCAAATCGGCAAGGCCGCCACACGCTTCGGGTGCGAGTTCACGCAGACCCTCGGCGACCGTGGCGTTGCGTGATGCATACACCTTGTCCCACGTCGTTGCGCCCGCCGCGATGTCGAGCGAGAAGTGGATGAGGAATCGATCGATCGAACCGAAAGCGGCGGTGACGACGTCGACTCCCGCAGCCGCCAGCGGCGCCGCGCGGTTGGCGATGTAGTGGCCGAGGCCGTCTTTCACACCGAGGGCTTCATGCCGTGCAGCGGCGCGCGGGTCCCAATAGATCCAACCGATCAATTGGTGCGACGCAAAAGCGGCGCGTCGTGCGAGGTCAGCCCAGTCGGACGACATTTCAGGCGCGGCCGCGGACGGGTTCGCTTCCGTCCCATCCAATCGCCGCGTCGGCGATCTTCGTGAAGCGTGCGACTCGCTCCGCATCCGGGTCGATGAACTCGATGTAGGGGAAACCGGCGAACCCCTCCATGTAGAGGAATTCGAGGCCACGCGCGATGCCGCCCTGCACCTCGGCGGAACCGGCCGCGCCGAAGTGGGAGCGCGCCGTGTCGAGGTTGCACCAGTAACAGACGTGGTGCACACCGCTGCCACCCGCGTTCAGGAACTCGGTGTAAATGGAAGGAATCGACAGGTCGGGTTCGATCAGTTCGATCTGCATGTCGCCCGAATATGCGAGGCCACCCTTGGCGTGGAGTCGGGTCTTCTTGCCGCGATACACCGTGTCCGGAAAATCCATCTCACTGATGAACCACGGTCCGACCCCGTAGCGGTCGATCCATTCGTGGGCCGCCTCTTCGATGTTGCGCACCACGAACGCCGTCTGGCGTATGGGTCCCAACCACGCAGCGACGCTCAACGCGCACCCATGAAGTGGTCGAGCCAGTCGTGGTAGTGCTGCACGCGAGCCTCTTCCTCGTTCAGCAACTGGCTGGTGAAGCCACGCGAGTGCATGCCCGACTGGATGTCGCGGATGAAGTGGATGTCCTGGTCGACGGTGGCGTCCATCGTCTTGCGACCGGCGATGACGTCTTCCTGTGTGAACTCGTCGTGTTCTGGCCGGGGGATGGGAAGAAGTTCGCTCTCTTTCCACGGTTTGAACGCGACCCCCGCACGCTCGGCGACCGCGGGGTTGGGCTGCAGTTTGAAGGTGAACTTGTCCCAGTAGCACTTGTTCGGGTCGGTGGGGTGCGGACGTGCGCGCATCACCAGTGCCGCCTCGGGCTGCACCGTCACCATCGTGTTGGGAAACAGGTTGTACTGCTCGATGTCGGTGAGGCGTGTGTCGGACAGGTCGCTGTAGTCGTATCCCAGGCTCGGGCCCATCTCGCGGCGACGCTGCTGCATTGCCAGACGGAAGTCGAGAACACGACCCTCGAAGTCGTCGGGGTCGAGGCCGAACTTCTCGCACTGAGCACGCTGGTAGAAGTTCGCCTCTTCGGGAATCGGCATCGTCGAGTTGACCGTGTGGCCGACAATCTCGACGCTGGTGTGGCCGTTGGCGTACAACTCGACCTGCGCGGTGGGGCAGTCGAAGAGCATCGCGTGCTGCGGGTGGATGTGTTCGACGTGGTACAGCTCGCCGAAGTTGTCGAAGACGGCTTTCCAGTTGGCTTCGAGGAACACCGTCTGGTCGCCGACCAAGGTCATGCGTTCGAGATGGAACGGCACAAGGCGCTCGGCAACGAGGCCGAGCGCCTCGATCAGAGGCGGCGCCGAGTTGTCCATGCAGATGAACACGAGACCCATGAACGTCTCGCAGCGCACCTTGGGAAGCGAGCGTTCTGCGCGGTTCACACCACCTTCGAAGAGATGATGGCCCGGCACCACGACGAGGTGGCCGTCGGGACGGTACGACCAGCCGTGGTACGGGCACACGAACGACTTCACGCAACCGCGCTCGGTCACGCAGATGCGCGCGCCACGGTGCTGGCACGCGTTGTACATCGCGTGCACTTC
>JBEAPO010000139.1:0-12750 GCA_041164425.1 Actinomycetota bacterium | reverse complement strand
GCACGACGTGCACGGTCGACGTCGATCTCGCTTGCCAGTTCGGCGCCGTCGGAAAGGATCGTCACGGTGGTGCCGGAGACCTCGACGAAACCACCGTGCACCGCGACATCGACGACCTTGCCGTCGGCTTGGTACACGCGTGTGTGGTTCTCGACGAGCGCTCCGAGGAACGCAACGTGTCCGGGCAGGAAGGCGATCTCACCCCCACCGAGGGTGCGGGTGATGACCTGCGTCGCCTCGCCCGAGTACAAGATGCGCTCGGGCGAGACCACGTCGACACGAAAGCCGCCGGCCTCGGATGACATCAGGCGTTCTCCTGCAGGGCCTTCGCCTTGGCGAGCACCTGCTCGACGCCACCGACGTTCAAGAACGCCTGCTCCGGAACCTCGTCGAGTTCACCGTTGATGAGGGCTTCGAAGCTCTCAACCGTCTCGGCGACCGGCACGTACTCACCGGACACACCGGTGAATACTTCGGCGACGTAGAACGGCTGCGAGAGGAAGCGCTGCACC
Source organism: Actinomycetota bacterium (assembly GCA_041164425.1). Classification (GTDB taxonomy): domain Bacteria; phylum Actinomycetota; class Acidimicrobiia; order Acidimicrobiales; family Ilumatobacteraceae; genus F1-20-MAGs119. The sequence goes on along the minus strand of JBEAPO010000139.1, from coordinate 12,238 downwards.
TTGCGCGCGCGCGCAACGGTCAGGCGGTCTTCTTCCGACAGTTCGTCGAGACCGAGAATGGCGATGATGTCCTGGAGTTCCTTGTAGCGCTGCAGAATTTCCTGCACGCGACGGGCCACCGAGTAGTGACGGTCGCCGACGGTTTCGGGCGTGAGGATCGTCGACGTCGACGCCAGCGGGTCGACCGCCGGGTAGATGCCGAGCGAGGCGATCTGACGCGAGAGTTCCGTCGTTGCATCGAGGAAGGTGAACGTCGTGAACGGCGCCGGGTCGGTGTAGTCGTCGGCGGGCACGTACACGGCCTGCAGCGAGGTGATCGAACGACCGCGGGTCGAGGTGATGCGCTCTTGCAGCTGGCCCATTTCGTCGGCGAGCGTGGGCTGGTAACCCACGGCCGACGGCATGCGGCCGAGCAGTGTCGACACTTCGGAACCCGCCTGCACGAAGCGGAAGATGTTGTCGACGAACAACAGCACGTCCTGGTTCTGGACGTCACGGAAGTATTCCGCCATGGTGAGGGCAGAGAGAGCGACGCGCAGGCGCACGCCCGGTGGTTCGTCCATCTGGCCGAAGACCAACGCGGCCTTTTCGAACACGCCGGACTCTTCCATTTCGAGACGAAGGTCGGTGCCTTCACGGGTGCGCTCACCCACGCCGGCGAACACCGACACACCACCGTGCTTCGATGCCACGCGGTTGATCATCTCGGTGATGAGAACGGTCTTGCCGACTCCCGCACCACCGAAGAGGCCGATCTTGCCACCGGCGAGGTACGGCGTGAGCAGGTCGATGACCTTGATGCCCGTTTCGAACATGCGCTTGGAAGGCTCGAGGGTGTCGAAAGCCGGCGCCGAACGGTGGATTTCCCAACGCTCGATGTCGGCGAAATCCTTCGGGTCGGCGTCGAGCACGTCGCCCCACACGTTCCACACGTGGCCGAGCGTCTTCGAGCCGACCGGCACTGAAATGCCGCGACCGGTGTTGCGCACGGGCGTGCCGCGCTTCAGACCGTCGGTCGGCTTCATGCAGACCGCACGAACACGACTGTGCCCGAGCTGCTGGGCGACTTCGGCGAGGATCACGTTGGGTGTCCCCTCGATGTCGACCGTGAACTCGAGCGCCGTGTTCAGCTCGGGCAGAGACCCGCGCGGAAACTCGACGTCGATGACCGGTCCGGCGATCGCGACAACGCGACCGTCTTTCTGGTCTGTGGGGTTGCTTGCTGTCATAGTCATGTCAGTTTCTCCTGCTCAGACTCGATCGCTGGTAACGAATGGGCTGTCGACGACGAAATCGTCGTCATCGGACGAAAGGGCTTCGGCACCACCGACGATTTCCATGATTTCGGTGGTGATCGAGTCCTGACGCGCGCGGTTCATGACGCGTGTCAGGTTCTTGATGAGTTCTTCTGCGTTGTCGGTGGCCGACTTCATCGCGCGCTGGCGGAAGGCGTGCTCGGATGCCGCTGCGTTGAGCAGCGCTGCGTAGACGCGTGCCTCGACGTAGCGCGGCAACAGCGTGTCGAGAATGGCGGTCGGATCGGGCTCGTACTCGTAGTCGCCCGACGCGGTGCCGTGGTCGTCGGCTTCGGCCTTGACGAGATCGCCACCGAGCGGCACCAAGGGGCGTCGAACCACTTCCTGGCGTCCGGCCGACACGAAGCGCGTGTACACGAGTTCGACACGGTCGACTTCGCCCGCGAGGAACTTGTCGACGACAAACTTGCCGATCGCAACTGCGTCGGTGTGCATCGGGTTGTCGGAGAAACCCGCGAACGGCTGGCTGATGTTGTAGCCACGGAAACGCAGGTAACCCTCGGCTTTGCGGCCAACCGGGACGACGAGGTAGCTCTTCCCCGCTGCGACATCCTTGCGAACTTCACCCTCGGTTGCTCGCAACACACCGGCGTTGTAGCCGCCGCACAGACCACGGTCCGCGGTGATGGCTACGTAGCAGGTGGTCTTCACTTCGCTGCGACCCTGAAGGAACGGCGACTGGCTTACGGCGCCGCCCTCGGACAGGTGCTTCACGACTTCGGTGATCTTCTCGCTGTAGGGAACGGCGGCCGCGACACGTTGCTGGGCCTTCACGATGCGCGACGCAGCGATGAGCTCCATCGCGCGCGTGATTTTCTTCGTCGCCTGCACCGAGCGGATGCGCCCGCGCAGAATTCGTTCCTGACCGCCAGCCATCTAGATCACTCCGTCGCGAGGGTCTTTGCGGTGGTTGCGTCGCCGACCGGCTGGGCCGACGCGTCGGGGGAACCCCCGGCTGCGACGCTGGTGACGAACTGTGCCTTGAACGCCGCAACGACATCGGCGAGGTCCTTCGGGACATCGGCTTTCGGGTCTTGGCGGATGCCCGCGAGCATCGCGCCGTGACGCGACTTCACGTATGCGAGCAGCTCGCTCTCGAAGCGGCGCACGTCGGCGACCGGTACGTCGTCGAGGTAACCCTTGGTTCCGGCGAAAATCGAAACGACCTGCTCTTCGACCGGCATCGGGCTGTTCAGCGGCTGCTTCAGCAGTTCGACCAAGCGGTAACCGCGCTCGAGCTGCGCCTTCGACACGGCGTCGAGTTCGGAACCGAACGTGGCGAACGCTTCGAGTTCACGAAACTGCGCGAGGTCGAGCTTCAACGTGCCCGACACGCCCTTCATCGCCTTGATCTGCGCTGCACTGCCGACGCGCGACACCGAGATGCCGACGTCGACTGCAGGGCGGACACCCGACTTGAAGAGGTTGTCCTGCAGATACACCTGGCCGTCGGTGATCGAAATGACGTTCGTCGGAATGTACGCCGACACGTCACCTGCCTTGGTTTCGATGACCGGCAACGCGGTGAGCGAACCGGCACCGTTCGCGTCGCTCAACTTCGCGGCGCGCTCGAGCAGACGGCTGTGCAGGTAGAACACGTCGCCCGGGTACGCCTCGCGACCCGGCGGACGACGGAGCAGAAGCGACAACTGGCGATAGGCCTCGGCCTGCTTCGACAGGTCGTCGTAAACGACGAGCGCGTGCTCGCTGTTCTCCATCCAGTGCTGGCCGAGCGCACAACCGGCGTACGGAGCGAGGTACTTGAAGGGAGCCGGGTCGGACGCGGGTGCGGCCACCACGACGGTGTAGTCGAGTGCTCCGGCCTGACGGAGGGTCTCGACGGTCTGTGCGACGGTCGAACCTTTCTGGCCGATGGCAACGTAGATGCACTTCACGCCGAGACCACGCTGGTTGATGATCGTGTCGATCGCGACGGTGGTCTTGCCGGTCTTGCGGTCACCGATGATGAGCTCGCGCTGGCCACGGCCGATCGGGATCATGGCGTCGATTGCCTTGATGCCGGTCTGCAGCGGCTCGTGCACGGGCTTGCGGCCCATGATGCCGGGCGCCTGCACTTCGACGCGGCGCATGGTTGCACCGACGATGTCGCCCTTGCCGTCGATCGGCTGTCCGAGCGCATTGATGACGCGACCGAGAAGTGCGTCGCCGACCGGAATCGAAAGAATGCGCCCGGTGGCCTGCACGGCCTGGCCCTCTTCGATGCCGTCTGCGTCGCCGAGCACGACCGCACCGATCGACTCTTCGTCGAGGTTGAGCGCGAGGCCCACCGTGCCGTCTTCGAACTCGAGAAGTTCGTTGACGGCGCAATCGGGAAGACCCGAAACGCGAGCAATACCGTCGCCCACTTCGGCGATGCGGCCGACCGTGCGCTTTGCGAGATCGGGGGTGTAGCCCTCGAGTCCCTTCGTGATCGCCGCGGCGATGTCACCTGCGGACAGTGTGATGTCTGCCATGTGTGTTCCCTTCGTGAGACTTCGGCCGGCCTAGAGGCGGCTCTTCACTTGATCGAGGCGGGTACGGACGCTGCCGTCGATGACCTCGTCGCCGACGGTGGCAATGAGCCCGCCGAGGACGCTGGGGTCGACGACGACCTTCAGGTTGACCGACTTGCCGGTGGCGCGCTCGAGGGCGGCTGCCAGTCGGCTCTGCTGGTCGGCAGTGAGAGCGACCGCCGAACGAACTTCGGCGACTTCCTTGTTCTGCGCGTTCGATGCACGCTTCACGACCTTGTCGATGATCGCGGGCAGGTCACGGCCGCGGCCGGAACCGATGATGAGTCCCACCAGTTGAGCGGTGGTGTTCGATGCAGAACCAACGAGTGCCTCGACCACGGCCTGGCGGCGCGCGGCGGGGATGCTCTCGTCGGTGAGGGTCGCACGCAGTTGCTCGTTCGATTCGACCGCGCGCGCGACCGCGTACATCTCTTTCTCGACCGTGTCGAGGTTGCCCTCGGCCGATGCGATCTCGGCGAGAGCGCGGGCGTAGGCCTCGATGCGTGCTTCGCTCATCGCGCACCTCCGACCGAGCTGATGAAGCCCTCGATGAGTTCTTGCTTGGTTCCGTCGTTCAGCGTTGCGCTGACGGCGTTCTGCGCTGCAACCGAAGCGATCTGCGCAATCTGGGCGCGAAGCTCGTCACTCGAACGGGACCGCGACGCGGCGATGTCGGCGTCGGCCTTCGCCTCGAGGTCGGCCACCTCGGCGGTGATGCGAGCGCGACCCTCGGAGAGAAGGGTCGCAGCCTGCTGGTCGGCCTCTGCAAGGAGACGCGCCCGTTCGGATGCGATGTCACCGACGGCCTTGCGGATGTTCGCCGCTTCTGCCTCGGCCGCCGCACGCGTGCCGGATGCGTTGTCGAGCTCCTTCTGGATGCGCTCGGTGCGCGCAGCGAGGGCCTTCTTTGCCGCCGGAAGCGCGAACTTGTAGAGCGCGGCGAAGATGATCAACGCAGCGATGCCGCCGTAGATGATTTCGGCCGTCTCGGGGAGCAACCAGTGGTGTGTCTGCGAGGGATCTTCGGCTGCCAAGAGGTGGAGAAGTCTCATCATCGGGCTCCTGTGCTCTGCATCGCCTGCGCGACTGCCTGGGTGACGACCGAGTTGTCGGCCTGCTTGCCCACCGCGATCGACGTTGCCGTCGCGGTGACGGTGGTGACCGCCGCACTGATCTGATCGCGAGCCGCGGCACGCTCGGCGGCGGCTGCCGCCTCGGCTTCGGCCTTCTTCGCTGCGATGCGCTGGTTCGCTGCCGCGATTGCCTCGCCACGTTCACGGTCGAGGGTCACGCGTGCTGCATCGACACGCTTGGCGGCCTCTGCACGCACCTCGACGAGAGCGGCCTCGTACTTGGCCACTTCCGCCCGGGCGTCGGCCTTGGCGGCGTCGGCCCCTTCGATGTCGGCACGAATTCCGTCGTAGCGCTCGGCCATGCCCTTGCGGACCTTCGGCACGAGGAACAGACGCATGATGACGAGGAACACGAGGAACGACCCGAAGCCCCATGCGAGTTCTTTCAACTCGGGGGAAATCGGGTTCGGCCCCATGTCCTTCGGTTCGGCGCCCTCTTCGGCTCTGGGTGCGGCGGCCACGCCTTTTTCGGAGGCGAGCCTCACCGACACCACGGATCCACCCGAGAGGGTGACTACTGCGGTTGCCATGTGTACTCCTGATCCTGCTCGTGCAGGGCGATTGCGTTAACGGTCAGTGGATAACGGTTGCTCGTCGTTCGCGATCAGGCGAACTTGAGCAGAATGAACACGACGAAGCCGATGAGGGCGAGCGCCTCGGTGAAGGCGATGCCGAGGAACATGGTCGTACGGACCATGCCGGCTGCCTCGGGCTGACGTGCCATCGCCTCGACGGCCTTGCCGACGAGGTAACCGATGCCGATGCCTGGTCCGATGGCCGCGAGGCCGTAGGCGTAACCAGCCGAAGCTGCTGCAGCCTGGTTCTTCGCGTCAGCGGGATCGACCGCTGCTTCGGTCGCCTTGGCGACAATTTTGGCAAGTGCTTCCATTTTTCTTTCTCCTGGTGATGATGATGAATAGGGAGACCGTTGCGACGATCAGTGTTCGGGGTGGACCGCTCCACCGATGTACACAGCCGTCAGGATCGTGAAGATATAGGCCTGCAGGAAGGCCACGAGAACTTCGAAGCCGGTGAGGAAGATCAACATGAACATCGGCAACACGCCGAAGGGAATGAGGATCTTGTCCTTGGCCTGAAACAGCGACTCGGAGAGCAGCGCGAAGGTCACGAGCAGAATGTGACCGGCGAGCATGTTTGCGAAGAGTCGCACTGCGAGCGAGAAGGGTCGCACGATGATCGCCGAAATGAATTCGATCGGAGTCACCAGCACGTAGAGCGCCTTCGGAACGCCCGGCGGAAAGAGCACCGACTTGAAGTATCCGCCGAAGCCCTGGTGCTTGATGCCGGCCCCGTTGTAGACCACCCACACCATCAACGCGAGTGCGGCGGGGATTGCCATACGTGCGGTCGCGGGCATCTGGAAGAACGGGATGATGCCGGGGACATTGCAGAGGTAGATGAAAAGAAAGAGAGTGAGAAGGAATGGCGTCCAGCCGAGTCCGTCACGACCCATCGTCTGCATGATGACGCCGTTCTCGATGAACTCGACCGACGACTCGGCGAGGTTGCGCGCACCGCGCGGTGCCTTGCGCGCGTCGGCGCGTGCGGCCAACGTGAAGATCGTGCAGCCGATGATCGTCGCAAGCACGGCGATGATGGCGATCTTGTTGAACGACGGTGCAACATCCTGCCAGCGCAGAATGGCGTTGATGGGCGGGAACTCGAGTGCGATCACGTTTGTTTCCTAACTCTCTCGTCCTGTGCTCTTTCGTTTTCGCGTGCGTGTGTCAGAGGGTGTCTTGTGCGTGGAGGTTGGGCTGAGGTTTCAAGCCCGGGAACGCCAGTGTTGCCGATACGTGGCGCAACTCCCAAAACAAGAGCCCGAGGTGCGTCACGATGATGGTGAATCCGAGTGCCGGAAGCGACACCCAGCCGGCGTCCCGCACGAGGATGACGGCCAGAAAAATCACGCCGAGCCGCAACAAGTAGCCGAAGAGAACGGCTCCCATCATGAGGGCGAGCGAGATGCGTGCAGTGAGGGAAATCAGCCCTGCGGCCAGCGCGAAATTGACGAAAACGAGGGCCATTCCATAGAGGCAACCGAGCGCTCCGTCGGCACCCCATATGAAGCCGGCGATGGCGACGAGCACCGGAACGGCAAAAACGCCACGCTTCAGCATGTGACGTGTGACTTCTGCCTCGGGGGCGGGGCCCTCGAAGCGGGTCGTCATCGGGTTCGCCGGGGCGTTCATCGACGCGCGTCTCCGGACGAGTGCTGATGTGACGTCGCGTTGCGGCTGCGGTCGGCTTCGAGGTTGCGCATCCGCGCGTCGTAGCCGTACCACACGCGAACGAACTGGCCGACCGCGCAAAAGATGGTGAGGGCGATCATGAAGACGGGCGTCGTTCCGAGCAACCAGTCGATGCCGGCACCGATGCCGAAGAACACGAGGAGGCCGATCGCGATTTCCGCGCCCTGGCCGAGTCCCTGGTCGCCCGCGGATGCAGACGCCTTCGGAACAAGGCCGCTGCGGATGCGTTGGGTGTCAGGCAGGAGTCTCATCGGGGGTGGATGGCGGCCCACGAACGCGGCAGTGGACGGCCCACCTCCGCTTGTGAAACCTTTAGCAATCTAGGCGTTCGGCTCGGATTCTGCCAAGTCGGACTCGGTCATTTCGTCGGACTGCTCGTCGTTTTCACGGCGTCGACGGACGCTCGGGTGCAGCACCGTGTAAAGACCGAGGGCCAGAGCCGCCACACCGAAGGGTGCGATGTTCCCACCGGACGTCGAGATGGCCGGATACAGCGCCATGCCGGACAAGAGCGCCGTCCACAACCAGAGAATGAGCACGCTGCGACGCTGGCCGTGACCGAGGTTCATCAAACGATGGTGCAGGTGGCCCTTGTCGGCGGTGGCGAAGCTCTGGCGCTTGTACGCGCGACGCACGATCGCGAATGCGACGTCGAAGATGGGCACACCGAGAATGAGCAACGGAATGAAGAGCGGTGCGAGGAAGAAGTACGTCTGGCTGCTGTAGTCCTGGGTGGCCGGGTCAGCGCGGCCCCCGACGACGCTTGTCGACACCGCGAGCATCAGTCCGAGCAGCAACGCTCCGCTGTCCCCCATGAAGATCTTCGCCGGGTTGAAGTTGTGCGGCAGGAACCCGACACACGCACCACAGGTGATCGCGGCGACGAGCGGCCCGATGTTTGGTTCGGCCAGAAGGCCGAGATCACCGAGATGTCTGCTGTAAACGAAGAACGCGGCCGAAGCGATGGCAACGATGCCGGCCGCGAGACCGTCGAGGCCGTCGATCAGGTTGATCGCTTCGGTCATGACGAGCAACCACAGAATCGTGACGAGCGGAATCCAGTCGTTCGACAAAACGAAGACGTCGAAGTACGGAACGCGGAAATAGAACATCGTCACGCCGGCCCACACGAGTACCGAACCTGCCACGACGGTTCCCGCAACTTTCGCAGGAGCAGAAATCTCGCGAATGTCGTCGACGAGACCGAGACCACAGATGAACAACGCCGCGATGACGACACCGAGGGTTTCGGAGTTGCCGCGAAAAAGCGAGTCGAACCTGTCCATCTGCCAAGCGAGCACGAGCGCGACGAGAATCCCGACGAGCAATGCGATGCCTCCAACGTCGGGGGTTGGCGTCGAGTGGACCTTGCGCGGGTCGGGTTGAGCCATCCACGCGCGACGATGCGCGAGGCGCATCACGACCGGGGTCGCCGCGAACGTCGCAAGGGCCGCCGCAACCGCGACGACGACGTAGCCGGTGGTATCTCCCATTCGGTTACGACACTAGAACGTGACCCGACGACTCGTGTCGACCCGCGGCTCCGCTCGAATCAGCCAACGTTGTAGACGGGAAAACGAGCACACAGCGCCGCCACTCGGCCACGAACCTCGGCGATGGCCGCGGCATCTGTGCGGTTACGGAGAGCCGTCGCGATGAGGTCGGCAATCTGTTCCATCTCGGGTTCTTTCATCCCCTGGGTGGTAACCGATGGGGTGCCGATGCGCACGCCCGAAGTGACGAAAGGGCTGCGCGGGTCGTTCGGGATCGTGTTCTTGTTCAGAGTGATGCCGGCCTCGTCGAGGACGAGTTGCGCTTCCTTGCCGGTGAGATCGGCGTCGAAGGGCGTGAGGTCGACGACCATCATGTGGTTGTCGGTGCCGCCCGAGACCAACCGGAATCCCTGACGGGCGAGCGCACCGGCCAGCGCGCTTGCGTTCTTCACGATCTGGTGCGCGTAGTCGCGGAACATCGGCGTGAGGGCCTCGCCGAATGCGATCGCCTTCGCCGCGATGGCATTCTCGAGAGGCCCACCCTGCGTGCCGGGAAAGATGCCTTTGTCGATCTTCTGCGCGTGTTCGGCCTTGCAGAGGATGCAGCCACCGCGAGGTCCGCGAAGCGTCTTGTGAGTGGTGAAAGTGACGACGTCGGCGTACGGCACCGGGTTCGGATGCGCACCACCCGCGACGAGACCGGCGAGGTGCGCGATGTCGAACATGAGAAGCGCACCGACTTCGTCGGCGATCTTCTTGAACGGTTCGGGCTCGAGACGCCGCGTGTACGAGGTGGTACCCGCGACGATCATCTTCGGGCGATGCTTCAGCGCGAGGTCGCGCACTTCGTTCATGTCGATGCGCTCTTCGCCGGAAGAGACCTTGTACGAGACGAAGTTGTAGAGGATTCCGCTGGCATTCACGGGCGAACCATGCGTGAGGTGACCACCATGGTCGAGGCTGAGACCGAGCACCGTGTCGCCCGGGTTCAGCAGCGCGAGATAGACGGCCATGTTCGCACTGGCCCCCGAATGCGGCTGCACGTTCGCGTGCTCGGCACCGAACAACTGCTTGATGCGTTCGATGGCGATGGCTTCGATGTCGTCGACGACGGCGTTTCCGCCGTAGTAGCGCTTGCCGGGGTAACCCTCGGAGTACTTGTTCGTGAGAACCGAACCGGTGGCACGCATGACTGCGGGCGAGGTGAAATTCTCGCTCGCGATCAACTGGAGACCGGTGGTCTGGCGCTCGACCTCACGGTCGATGAGATCGAACACGGGGTCGTCGTCGCCGAGTTCGGATGCCCAGTTCGGGGCTGCGGCATGAACGATGCCGCGGAGGCTCGTTTTTGTTTGCGACATGGGCGCTTGAGACATGGGGGTTTTCTCGCCTTTCGGTCTCGACTTGAGCTACTTCGACTCTTGTTCTTCGATCTCGGCCAACTGCGCGACTCGCCGCTCGTGGCGACCGCCCTCGAAGTCGGTCGCGAGGAACGTCGTCACGATTTCCTCGGCGAGGCCAACGCCAACGACGCGCGCCCCCATCGACAAGACGTTCGCGTTGTTGTGTGATCGCGCCATCTTCGCCGTGTAGAGGCAGTTGCACAGGGCCGCCCGTACGCCGCGCACCTTGTTCGCCGCCAGTTGTTCTCCCTGGCCGCTGCCGCCGAGCACGATGCCGAGTTCTGCCTTACCGTCGCGCACTGCACGACCGACCGCCGCACAAATGGGTGGGTAGTCACAACTCTCGGTCGAATGCGTGCCGAAGTCTTCGACGAGATGACCGGCGGCGCCAAGGAAGGCGATGATGTGCTGTTTCAATTCGAAGCCCGCGTGATCGGCCCCGATCGCGATGCGAATGGCACGGTGGGACGCTGTCGTTGACACTCCCCGAGCATAGGAGGCATGGGTTGTGCAGCGCATAACCTGCGGACATGGCTCTTGATCCCCGCACCCCCGTCCTCGTCGGATCCGGACAATTCCTGCAACGTCCCGACGACCCGCGGGCTGCGTCGTTCGACACGGCCGCCGACCCCGCAACTCTGATGGCCGAAGCGATCCGACTCGCAGCGGCCGATGCGGGACTGTCGAAAATCCCCGACGTCGATGCGTTGCGCGTCGTTGCGTTGTTGTCATGGAAATACGGCAACCCCGCCTGGTTCGTGGCCCGCAACCTCGGTATCACCGCCCGCCAGTACGGCCTCAGCGCGAACGGCGGCAACACACCCCAGACGCTGGTGAACTCGGCCGCACTCGACATTCAGTCGGGGCGTGCCGACATCATCGTGCTCACAGGCGGCGAGGCAACACGCACGAAGCAACGCGCGAAGAAGGCCGACCACACCCTCACGTGGCCGAAAGCGGACGCGTCAACACCCGCGCCCGACGCGGTGAGCGAAGAGCTCTCGATGGCAGGCGAACAAGAGCTCGCGCGACGCATCGTGATGCCGGTGCAGGTGTACCCGATGTTCGAAACCGCGATCCGCGCGCGTGCCGGCCGCTCGGTGGTTGACCAACAGGTGTTCATCTCGGAACTTTGGTCCCGCTTCAGCAGGGTCGCCGCGGCGAACCCGAATGCTTGGTCGCGCAGGGCGCTGTCAGCGGAAGAAATTCGCACTGCGGGACCGGAGAACCGAATGATCGGGTTCCCCTACCCCAAGTACATGAACTCGAACAACGACGTCGACATGGGTGCCGCACTCATCATGTGCTCTGCCGAAAAGGCGCAGTCACTCGGCATACCCCGCGATCGTTGGGTGTTCATCCATTCCGGCTCGGATTGCCACGAACACCAGTACATCTCGAACCGATGGACGTTCGCCGAAACCCCGGCAATCGAACTCGGCGGCAAGCGTGTGCTCGAACTCGCCGGGCTCGGAATCGGCGACATCGACATCGTCGACCTCTATTCGTGCTTCCCTTCCGCGGTTCAACTCGGTGCGCAGTCGCTTGGCCTCGACATCACGTCGCAGTTGACGCGAACCGGCGGACTTCCGTTCGCAGGCGGGCCGTGGAACAACTACGTGATGCACGCCATCGCGACGGTGATGAACGATCTTCGTGACCGTCCCGGTGCCAAGGGTCTCGTCTGGGCGAACGGCGGCTACACCACGAAGCACGCTTTCGGCGTGTACTCGACCGAACCTCCGGCCGTGCCCTTCCGTCATGCCTATCCGCAGGATGAAATCGACGCGATGCCCCGCCGCGATGTGGCGACGGCCGAACAGGCCGCTGGTTCTGCAGCGACCATCGAGGCGTACTCGGTGATGCACGGTCGCGACGGAGCGCCCGAGATGATCCACGCAGCGTGTCTCTTGGGTGACGGTCGGCGCGCGTGGGGCGAAAGCACCGACGCCACACTCGGTCGGGAAATGTGCGCCGACGAATTCGTTGGCAAGCGCGTCGAACTCGACGCGAAGGGCGTCTTCCACGTCGCATGATTCTTGACGGCAACCGCACCGGCGACACGTTCCCGCGTCAGCACGCGCGCACGCAACGTCTCACCCTCGGC
>JBEAPO010000138.1:0-5377 GCA_041164425.1 Actinomycetota bacterium | reverse complement strand
GGCCAAGACAACTCGGGCCGTGTGGCGTACTTCAGCACCGACCCCGCGAAGCCCGGCATTCCCGTTACGCGCCTTCCCGATGTCGAGACGGTTCACGCCCTGACAATCCACAAGTCGCAAGGAAGCGAATACGACCATGTGATCGTCGTCTTGCCGGAGGGCGAGTCGCGGATCCTGACGCGAGAACTTTTGTACACGGGTATAACGCGGGCAAGGGCACGACTAACGATCCTCGGCGCTGGATCGTCGCTCGAAGCTGGAATTGGAAAGGCTGTTCGGCGTTCAACAGGGATGGCAGCCCGTTTGATCTGGTGACGTGAACGGCTGCGCCCGAGCGGTCCGCGGTGTTCCTTAGACTTCTGGTGTCGTGAAGCTGGGGGTCGCAATCGGGTTGTTTGCCGCGCTGTTGGTGGCGCCGGCACCGGGTTCCCTCGATGCGCCCGTCAGCGGGGCCACGGGTACCAGTTACCAAGAGCCTTTTTCGTGGGGTGCGGTCGCCACGGGCGGCAATATCTACGGCCAGTACTCGGCGCCGGTCATCGGCGCGTCTGCGTTGTCGACCACCGCACCGGCGGGTGGCGGCACGCTCGGTGCGAAGGTCAGCTCCGGTGCACCTGTTTCGAAATTCGCTCAACTCCAAGTGTTCGGTGGTGGCACACCTCTCTTCTTCTCGAAGGGAGCGCAGGTCACGTCGACCGGGGTGCACGTGCTTGCTGCAGTGCGCAACTCGTCAGGTGCACACGAAGTCTGGGGATGGGGCACGAACAGCTACGGCCAGTTGGGTAACGGCACAACGGCGGCAGCGTCGCGGCCGGTGAAAGCGACGTGGACGGCGGGCGAGGGTGAGGAAGTCGTCTCCCTCGCGGTGGGTGAACGTCACAGCTTGATGCTGACGAACCAAGGGTCGACGCGGCGGGTGTACGCGTGGGGTAGCAACGGCGCGGGGCAAGTTGGCGGTGCTGGCCTGGCTGTCGCTTCGTCCACCAAGCAGAGCACACCGTTCCTCTTGTCGGTGCTTACCGCTGAAGGCATCCAGTCGATCGCAGCGGGTCGCTATCACTCGGTGGCTTCCGACTCCGACGGAGAAGTGTGGGTGTGGGGCTACGACGTGGCGTCGTACGGCAACATCGGTTTGCCTGGTGAGCGAAGCAGGTACTTGCCCGAGAAGTTGACGGCATCGTCGATGGGGCAACGGTCGGCAACCGTCACGCACTACGCCATCAGGAACAACGTCACGACATTGACCACCAGCAGTTACCACTACTTCGAGAAGCTCAGTACCGCGACGGTGAACATAGGCATTCCGCTGCTCGATGGCGCGAAGTCGGTGTCGAGCGTCGCCAACACCACCTTCACCTACACGGCCCAGCCCAACGTGTCGTCGACGGCGGTCAGTGGCGGATCAGCCAGCGTTGCGTACACCGCACCCTCGGCAACGGTGTCGTCACGTCGGATTGCAACGAACGTTGCCGCTATCACCGTTCCGACCGGGCACAACTACAAGGCCGGCAACGTGGTGACGGTGAACGTGGGCGACCCCGACTTCGACGGTAGTCGCACGCTGACCAGTGTCACGAGCACCGAGCTTCGCTACACGTCGCAACCGAACGTGTCGTCGACCCCGGCGAGCGGGTCGCTCGAGTTCACCAACCCGAACGCAACGGTGACGTACAAGAGGGTTCTCAACAACGAATCGATACTGACCCTCGAAGCGGGCCACAACTTGAAGACCGGGAACATCGTCAACGTCAACATCGGCGATGCGGCGTTCGACGGCACCCGCACTGTGACTGCATCGGGTGCGGGGTACATCAAGTACATCTCGCAGCCGAATGTGGCTTCGACGCCTGTCAGCCCGTCGGGCACCATCACGGCGGTGACGCCCACGTCGGCGGTTGTGACCAACAGATCGATGGCGGCGCCGTCGGGTGGTTATTCGGTTGCCACGCTCACGGTGCCGGTAGGGCACGGATTCAAGGCGGGAAACACGATCGTTGTTGACATCACGGGTGCAGACGAAGCCGACTTCGACGGCACGTGGGACGTCTACTCGGCCGGCACGTCGACGATCACATTCCGTCGGCCTGCGCTCGCGTCGGCAATCGCGTCGGGCAGCACCACGGGGTCGGTCACCTTGACACCCGGCACCACCACGGTGACGAACAAGGCGATCACCAGCAACGTCGCCACGTTGACCGTTGCATCGGGTCATGGGTTTGCCGTCGGAAACGTCATCGATGTTGCGGGGGTGGGGGCCGGTTTCGACGGTCAACAAACCATCACCGCGGCGAGTGCGACTTCGATCTCCTTCGAGTCCCAGGACGACGTGCCGACTACGGCCGCCTCTGGCTCGGCGGCAATCGCCAACCCGACGCTGTCGATCAGCAACATGGCGATCACGTCGAACGATGCAGTGGTCACCGTGCCGTCGGGTCACGGGGTGGCGGTTGGCAACACCATCGCTGTCACTGGTCTCGGCGGCAACTTCGACGGCATGAAGACGGTCACTGCGTCTGCAGCTACGACGGTGACGTATACCGCACGCTCGAACATCGATGCCACGGCATCCTCGGGCACGGTGACGATGACGACGGCAACATTGACGCCAACCAACAAGTCGATCAGCAACAACGTGGCCACCCTGACGGTGGGTAGCGGGCATGCGATGGTGGTCGGCAACACGATCACGGTTGCGGGACTCGACGGAAACTTCGATGGTGCAAAGACAATCACTGCGGTTGCCTCCACGACGATCAGTTACAAGGCTCAGGCTGACGTGGCGACCACTGCCATCTCCGGTACGGCGGTGATCACCGACTGCACCTCGTCGTGTCCGACCGTCCCGTCGGGAGTCTTGGAGGTTGCAGCGGGCAACGGTTTCACGGTCGCACGAACGGCGAGTTCCGTGCTGACGTGGGGTTATACGGGCACCACCAACTACACGCGTGTCGGTCGAACGAACACCGCGGTCACCACGCCGAGCGCCATATCGGTCGGCTGCACGCCCTCCGCTCTTTCGGCGGCACCGTACGGCGGGGCGGTGTTGTGTTCCGACAACAGCATCGTGACCTGGGGTGACAATCGTGAAGGCCAGTTGGGCAGCAACACTGCCGTCAACGCGACGGGTAACGCTGCACCGAAGACCGTGAGTGGCATCACGTTGAACAGTGGCGAGACGATCGCGTCGGTCGACATGAGCAGCCTCGGCGGCATGGCGCTGACGTCGGCGGGACGTCTGTTCACTTGGGGTTCGAACCTTTACCGTTTGCTCGCCAACGACAAGACTTGGGCCTCCTCCTCCACGGCATCGGCGATGCCACGTTCGCTCACAGCGCAGTTGGCGTCCCGCATTGCGCCGGACGGCGCCACGATTACAGCCGCGACGTTTGAGTACTACACAGGCTTCGTCATCGACAGCACGGGGAAGGTGTGGACATGGGGCTGGGCCGGAAGCGGCATGACGGGCCGTGGGGTCAGTGGGCCGACGACAAAAGGTGATGGCGCACGCTTCTATCCACTCGGCATCGCATCGTCGACACGAATCGAATTGATGGACACCACCTACTGGGGTATGGCGACGGTGCTGTCGGATGGGTCCCTGTGGACCATGGGTGCGATTGGCAGTAGCAGTGGCTACTACTACAACGGCGACGGCACCAGCGGCGCTCGCTACACGATCGGTCGCGTCGATCTACCGTTCGGCCCCGACACTTCCTCGACCTCGGAAACCATCACGCAGCTGTCATGCGGCACATATCATTGCCTCTTCGCGACATCGGCCGGAAAGATCTACGGATGGGGTGACGCGACATCCAAGAACGTCGTCTACAACGGCACGACCGACGTCACCCAGCCGACCCTCATTGCATCGGGGTTGACGAACCCACGAATTGCCGCGGGAACCTGGTTCTCGTTGTATGTCGACATCGGAGCCGGTGGTGCGGGCGGCACGGTGTATGCGTGGGGAACCAACTCGAATCGCCGCTCGTCGCCCCAGACGTCGGCGTCCACTGCACTCACCACAGCGACTGCGGTGCAGGACACCATCGCACCCACCGGCACGCCGAACGACGTGGTCGCCATCTCGGCAGGTACGGCGCACTCCATCGCTTTGCGCGCCGACGGTTCGCTGATGGCGTGGGGGTCGAATCAATACGGACAGTTGGGCAACGGCACCACGACGACCACTGTTTACTACTCCGAGCCCACGTTGCCGAACGGCAAGATCGCAGCGTCAATACATGCAGCGGGTAACCACACCATCGTGCGCGCAACCGACGGTACGTTGGTGGGCTGGGGCTCGAACCTCAATGGGGTGCTGGCCGGGGCTTCGTCGGGCAATGTCACGACGCCGACGAATCTTGCTTCGGGCTACACCTTCAGTCAGGTCGACACCTACGGCTACAGCACGACCGCATCGCTGGCCACTGCCGTTGGCATCACCACCGCTGGCGCCGTGGTCGCCTGGGGGTCGAACCAATTCGGCCAGTTGGGCAGAACCGACCGCGCTGCAGCGTCGTCGGGTGTCAACAAGTACAGCACGACGCCCGTTGTTGTGCAGACATCCGATGGTTCGGCACTGACGAACGCCGACAAGGTTGTGGCGACCGGCTTTTGGGGCGCGGGCTATCGAGTCGTCAGTCCACCCATTCCTCCGAGTGAACCTCTGTCCGTGTCGGCCACATCGACTGCCGCAAGTTCGATCACTGCGACGTGGAGCGTTCCAACGTCGCCGCGCGACCTCGAGGGGTATGTCGTCGAGGTCGAACGTGCAGGCTCGGTTGTCTTCCGGGCCGGAGCGGGAAGCGGGGCGACGTCGCTCACCATGGCCGAGCCGACATTCAGCGTCCTGAATGGCCAGGTGCATACCGTGCGCGTGTACGCCGTCAACGCAGCAGGTGAAAGTATCGCCAGCAACGACGCCACGGTGACGCCGGTTGGCGTGCCCGGGGCGCCGCAGTCCTTGTCGGTCCTGCCGCTGGAAAACGGGTTGCGGGTTTCGTTCGCGACGCCGTCCGACTTGGCAGGACTCGCCATCGACGACTACGAGATCATCGCAACACCCACGTCGGGGACCGCAATCACAGTTTCGGGAATTCCGTCGGGTTCTTCGCCGTACACGGTCGACATCACGAGCCCCACGCACGCGGTTTCGTTGGGTACCGAATACGTCGTCACGGTGAGAGCCCACAACACCGAGGGATGGGGACCCACCGCGACGTCGACTGTGGTGATCCCGGGTCGACCCACCACACCGCTGAATGTCGAGGCACTCGGGCTGAGTGGAGTTGCGCGAGTTTCTTGGGATGCACCGGAATCCGACGGTGGAGCGGCGATCCTGTCCTATGTGGTGAAGGTCTATCCGGCCGGCGGAATC
>JBEAPO010000137.1:0-11408 GCA_041164425.1 Actinomycetota bacterium | reverse complement strand
GTCACCGACACGAGGCTCGGTGTCGCGTGGGAAACCATCGCGCGGCCCGTGTCGCGGTCGCCGCAGATCACGTTGAACACGCCGGGCGGCAAGAACTCGGCCGCGATCTCAGCGAGGATCGTTGTCGTCGCAGGGGTGGTATCGGACGGCTTCAAAACGATGCTGTTCCCAGCGGCGATCGCCGGCGCGAACTTCCACACCGCCATCATCATCGGGTAGTTCCACGGCGCCACCTGCGCACAGACACCGACAGGCTCGCGACGAATCATCGACGTCATGTTGCGCATGTACTCGCCGGTGCTCTTGCCCTCGAGGTGGCGTGCCGCTCCGGCGAAAAACCGAATCTGGTCGACCATCGGCGGGATTTCTTCACTCGTCGTCAAGCTGACCGGCTTGCCGGTGTTCTCGACCTCTGCCGCGATGAGGTCCGCGGCGCGGGCCTCGATCGCATCGGCGATGCGAAAGAGTGCGAGCGAGCGCTCGGATGGCGTCGAGTCACGCCACGTTTCGAACCCTGCCTCGGCCGCCGCCATGGCGGCGTCGACATCGGCTTCGCGCGAGAGCGCGGCTTTTGCGTACACCTTGCCCGTCGCGGGGTTGATGACATCTGTTGTCTCGCCGTTCTTTGCATCGACAAATTGACCGTTGATGAAGTTCTTGAAGGCTTGCATGGCGTCATCCTGCCACAGCAATCGGTGTGTATAAATAGGGCATGAGGCAGGCGATCAAGACGGTTGGAGTTCCCCGCGAGATCAAAGAGTCCGAGGGCCGCGTGGCCCTCACTCCCGACGGCGTGCGCGAGCTCGAACGCCTCGGCATCAACGTGTATGTCGAAACGAACGCCGGGGCCGGCGCATCGATCACCGACGCCGACTACGTCGCCGCGGGCGCCGACATCGTTTCCACGGCCGCCGATGCGTGGGCTTGCGACATGGTCGTGAAGGTGAAGGAACCGAAGCCCGAAGAGTTCGGGTTCATGCGACGAGACCTCGTTCTCTTCACCTACCTGCACCTCGCCGCGTATCCAGAAGTTGCCAAGGCACTCGTCGCGTCCGGCACGACGGCCTTCGCTTACGAAACAGTCCAGACGAAGGATCGACAGTTGCCGCTACTCGCACCGATGAGCGAGGTTGCCGGGCGACTCGCGCCGCAGATGGGAGCACACTTCCTCGAGCGCACGCACGGCGGCCGCGGCGTTCTCATGGGAGGTGCGCCGGGCGTGCGCCCCGCCCGCGTCGTCGTTCTTGGCGCCGGGAACGTCGGATGGAACGCGGCGTGGATCGCCGCCGGCATGGAGGCCGAGGTGATCCTTCTCGACAAGAACATCGACCGATTGCGCTACGTCGACCAGATCCACAAGGGTCGCATCATGACGCTGGCGTCGAACCGCGGCGCAATCGAACGGTCCGTCGCCGAAGCCGACCTCGTCATCGGCGCCGTCCTCGTTGCGGGTGGCCGCGCCCCCGTCGTCGTGTCCGAATTAATGGTGACGACGATGAAGCCCGGGGCCGTCATCGTCGACGTCGCGGTCGACCAAGGTGGATGCATCGAAACGACGAGGGAGACCACTCACTCGAAACCGACGTACGTTGTGCACGACGTCGTGCATTACGCCGTCGGCAACATGCCGGGCGCGGTTCCGCACACCAGCACCTACGCCCTCACCAACGCGACACTCCCCTACGTCATCACGGTCGCACAAAAGGGTCCGCGCGATGCCGTGACGACCGATGAAGCAATCGCGCACGGCCTCAATGTCGCGAATGGCGTCGTCACGAACCAACCCGTGGCCGAAGCACTAGGCCTCGCCTACGTGGCGCCCGCCGAAGCGGTGCGGTGACGCGTGGCCACACCCGTCAGCGAACTCGATCTGCCGTTCCTCGGGTTCGGTGACGATCGCAACGAACGTCTTGCTGCCACGTTGACAGCCGCCGAAGAATCGTGGCTGGCGCGCGGCGAAGTCGGCTATTCGATTCTGCTTTACGACGATGTGGTCGCCATTTTGCGCGACAAGCGCTGGCACAGTGCGGTGCCTTTGGTCATCGAGATGTCGGCCGAGGCCACGCCCGAGTTCAAGATGCGCCGTCGGGAATCGATCCTGTCCGCCGAGGGCGACACGCACGTGAGATTGCGTCGATTGGTGGCGCCCGCGTTCTCTCCCCGTCGCGCCGACACTTTGCGTCCCTCGATGCGCGAAGTGGTCAACGGTCTGGTCGACCGCGTGGTTTCGTCGGGCACCTGCGACATCGCAACCGACGTGTGCGAGCCGTACCCGATTCCGATCATCTGCGAACTCCTCGGTGCCCCCAAATCCGACTGGGAACTGTTCAGCCGTTGGGCAACCGACGTGTTGCGCATCTTCGACAACAACTTCAAGGTCGACATGCCCGCGATCATGGCGGCGCAGGACGAACTCGACGCTTACACGCGAGGACTCATCGCCGATCGCCGCAGCAAGCCTCGCGACGACCTGCTCACCGATCTCATCGCAGCCGAAGAGTCCGGCGACAAGTTGACGACCGAGGAGTTGGTGATGATGGTCGAGGCGGTCATCGTCGGCGGTACCGACACCACCCGCAACCAACTCGGCCTCGCCGTCGACATGCTCGTCGACCACCCGGACAAGTGGGGCCTGTTGGCGGACACTCCTGACACCGCTCCCCGATTCGTGGAAGAGACAATGCGCATGAACGGCGCCGTGCGAGCCACGGGCCGCGTCGCGTCGTGCGACATCGAATACCGCGACGTCCTGTTCCCCGCGGGCACCATCGTCTTTCCCGGCCTCGCCGCCGCGAACCGCGATGCCGCCGTGTTCTCCGACCCGAATCAATTCGACCCGACGAACCGGGCACCGGGCCAACCCCAACTCACTTTTGGTTCGGGCATCCACTACTGCCTCGGCGCCGCACTTGCCCGCGCCGAATTGCAAGAAGCGCTGCCCATCCTGGCCCGACGCATGCCGAGAATCCGGCGCACCGCGCCGCCTCGCTACAAGATTGCAACCGCGGGCATCTTCGGGCCGACCTCGTTGCCGGTGGGGTTCGATCCGACCTGATGCACGGGACTGACCTATCGTCTCGGACATGTCCCCCAAGAAGAACCTGAAGCTCGGCTACAACACCGGTTATTGGGGCAGCGGCCCGCCGGCCGGTGCACTCGAAGGCATCAAAGAAGCCGAACGTTTGGGTTTCGATTCCGTATGGACCGCCGAGGCGTACGGCAGCGATGCGCTCACACCGCTCGCGTGGTGGGGTGCTCACACCGAACGCGTCCGTCTCGGCACGGGCATCGTCCAGATGAGCGCGCGTACGCCCGCCGCCACCGCAATGGCCGCGATGACAATCGACCATCTCAGCAATGGCCGGTTCATTCTCGGCCTCGGCGCCTCGGGCCCCCAGGTCGTCGAAGGCTGGTACGGCCAGCCGTACCCCAAGCCCCTCGCTCGCACGCGCGAATACGTCGGCATCGTCCGCGACATCATCCGCCGAGAGTCGCCGATCAACCACCACGGTGAGTTCTACGACATGCCATTTCCCGGTGGTGCGGGCCTGGGCAAGCCGCTGAAGAGCACGATCCATCCACTGCGCAAGGAAATCCCGATCTTCCTCGGCGCCGAGGGACCGAAGAACGTCGCTCTCGCGGCGGAGATTTGCGACGGTTGGTTGCCACTGTTTTTCTCACCGAAGGAAGACCCCTTCTATCGCAAGTGTCTCGGTGAAGGTTTCGCCAAGAGCGGCGAGGCCGGCAAAGCCGACAGGTTCGAGGTCGCATCTGGCCTCTTCATCATCCCCGGAGACGACGCAGAGAAGTGCGCCGATTTCGTTCGCCCATTCCTCGCGTTGTACGCCGGTGGCATGGGTGCGCGCGGTGCGAACTTCCACTTCGAGGTCTTTGCCCGCATGGGCTATGAAGACGTGGCACTGAAGGTTCAGGACCTCTACCTCGCCGGCAAGAAAGCCGAGGCCGCTGCGGCAATTCCGCTTGCGATGGTCGAGGACGTGGCGTTGGTCGGCCCGGTGGCGAAGATCAAGGACGAGCTCGCCAAGTGGCGCGAGACCTGCATCACCACTTTCCTGCTCAGCGGCCCGCCCCAGATGTTGTCGATGTACGCAGAGATCCTCGCCGATTGATGCAAACCGACTGATGCGGGAGATCACGCGGGGCACCGTGCGTGCCGCGCTTCAGTCACGTGCGTTCCGACTCATGTTCGCAGGGTCGTTCATGTCGAACGTCGGAACGTGGATGCAGAACGTCGTTTTGCCCGCCTACATCTACAACCGCACGGGACGCGCCTCACTGGTAGGTCTCTTGATCTTCGCCCAGCTCGGGCCACTGCTCATCCTCTCGATCCCCGGGGGCGTCATCGCTGACCGCTTCGACCGGCGCAAGTGGTTGATCGTCACGCAGACGATCCAGATGTCGTTCTCCTTCCTGCTGTTTCCGCTCACCGCCAACGACTCGCACGTCGCGTGGATCTTCGCCGCACAATTGGGGGTCGGCATCGGCAACGCGCTGAACGCACCGGCATGGTCGGCCTCGTTGCCGAGCCTCGTGCCGCCCGAGGACCTCGCGGGCGCGATCTCGCTGAATTCCACCGTCATCAACGGCTCGCGGGTGATCGGCCCCATCATCGTCGCACTGCTCGCGAATTGGGGCGTCAGCACCTCGCAAGTGTTCTTCATCAACTCACTCACCTATTTGTTCGTCATCTTCGCCCTTCTGCGCGTCTCGATCCCTCACATTGCGGCCGCCGGTTCCGACGAAGGCTGGCGCCAGTTGACAACGGGTATCCGCATCGCGCGGGAACGACGCGTCATCGGTCGGCTCATTGTCACACTCGCCACGTTCTCATTTCTTTCTTTGCCGTACGTCGGGCTCTTCCCTGCAGTTGCGCGACTCAACTTCGGGATCGACGAAACGGGCTCGAACTACCGATGGCTGTACGCAACGTGGGGGCTCGGCGCGGCCCTCGGCGGCCTCGCCATCGGCACCGTCCTCGTGTCAGTCGACAAACGCACGATCATCCGCGGTGGATTCGCTTCGTTCGCGGTGTTTCTTGCGCTCTTCGGAGTGGCGAACACTCAATTTCTAGCCTTCGTCGTCGCCTTCCCACTCGGGATCGCGTACTTCGGAACCACCACCGCGATGATGACCGTGCTCCAGTCACGTCTTGCCCCCAACGAACGTGGCCGCGTGATGTCGCTGTGGTTCATGGCCTTCGGCGGAACCGTGCCGCTAGGCAACCTCGTCTTCGGCCCCGTCATCGACGCAGTCGGTGCACGTTGGGTTCTCGTTGGCGGTGCGGTCTGGGCGCTGTTCCTCGGCTGGTGGTGCGACGTGAAGAGCCTCGAGGGTTCGGCCGAGGACAAGTTGCACTACGTGGTCGAGCTCGACGACACGTGACCCGCGTTGGTCAGCGGTTGCGCCAGCGCATGATGTCGTCGAGGGTCAGCGTCGAACCGCAAGCCGCTGCGGCAGAGACGACAACGGGTGTGGCGAGTGGTGCCGTGTCGAAGTAATCGGCCGCGTACACCGTTGCCCCGTTCTTGTAGCGACGGACGCTAGTACCCCGAACCATCTCGACGCGTTCACCGCCGGGCGTGATCGCCTTTTGCATCCACTCCTGCACGAATACTTCGCCGTCGTCGAAAACCGGACCGAGCGCTTCGAAGACGATGTCGCCGCACTTCGGCATGACGTCAAGGAGCCACGCCGTGATCTCATCGCGTCCACGGAAGGTTCCGAAGATCGGGTCGTGGTATTCCGAGTCCGTCGGATGGAACTTTCGACACTCGGCCTCGAAGTCGACATCACGCACGCGACTCTCCGGCACCGCATTGTCGGTCTGCCAAGCAACCTCGGGTATCGGAGGAAGACCGGCATTTGGATCCGCGCGAAACGGTCCGGTGTCGTACACATCGCAAGACCAATTGATCCAACCGTCGCGGTATCGACGCACCGAAACGCCCCTCCCCACGTCAATTGGCTCGCCTTCACCTCCAATTGCTGTGGGATCGATCACCATCTTCCACTCGTCCACGCTTGCAGCTCCCGGGCCATCGACGAACAAATGTGCCTCGTGGGTGGGCACGAACTCGAGGAAAGGCACCGAAGCCATCGTCGGCACCAACCAACCACGGATGTCGCGCTGGCCGCGGTAGGCGCCGTAGATCGAATCGAAATAAACCGAATCTCGAGGATGCATGAGGTCTGCCATCAACTGGACTCCGAATGTTCGCCCGGCTGCGGCAACGTCGGGATGACCAAGAGCACCGAGCATCTCGTCGGCACTCAGACCGCTCGAGGCCTCGATGACTCGGTCGACGGTCGAAGCGGGGTCTCCGGAAAAACCCGACAGGAACTCACGGACAAAATTCTCGACAGCAGGAGAAGTCATGCGTCGATGTTAGGCACCACGAAAAGCTGCACTAGCCGGTCGAGACCGACCATGCGTGATGCCTTGAACAACACCACGGACTCGGAGGGAAGTGCGCGCACCATCACTACGACATCGTCATGGTTGTCGATGCGCTTCGCACCGTAGAGGTCGGTCCCCACCGCGACGACTTCAATGCCGAGTCGCGCCGCATGTTGGGCAACGGCGCGGTGCATCGCGGCGGAATCGGCGATCTCAGCCATGGTGCCGAGCACGGCGACTCGTCGTCCCGCGGGCATCGCAGCCATCGTGTCGAGGGCCGCGATCACCGAGGTTGGGCTTGCGTTGTAGGAATCGTCGATGATCGTCAATCCGGCGGTGCGACGGATTGCCATCCGCATGGGTGACAACTCCGCACGACCGAGCGCCGCCGACACCCGGTCGAGGTCGCAGCCCGTCACCGCGGCCACCAACAACGCAGCCGCCGCGTTCGACACCATGTGCAACCCGGGGGTCGGCAATACGCATTCGCCGCTGCCCCACCGCGAGACGAACCGGAACGTGACACCGGCAGCACCGCGTTGCTCGACATTCGCGAACTGCATGTCGGCATCGTCGCCCGAGCCGTAGGTGTAGGTCCGCGCGTCAGTGAGCGCGCGCATCGCCGTCACCCGAGCGTCATCGCCGTTCAGAACTGCGATACCCGACGACGGAAGCGATCCGATCAGCTCTCCCTTCGCCCGCGCGACACCCTCGATACCGCCGACAAGTTCGCCGTGCGATTCGCCGACGCGGGTAACCACACCGACGTCCGGCCGTGCAAGTGTTGCGAGCCGGGCAATTTCGCCGAATCCACGCATACCCATCTCGAGGACGAGTGCGTCGGCGCCGTCAGGTGCGTTTAACAGCGTCACGGGCATTCCCTGGTCGTTGTTCAGCGACTTCTCACTGGCACCGACGCTGAACCGTGTCCTCAACGCGGACGCGATGTAGTCCTTCGTTGTCGTCTTTCCAACCGAGCCAGTGATACCCACCACTCGTCCGTCGACACGGGCCGCGAGGACACCGCGTGCCCAACGTCCGAGGTTGGTGAGTCCAGCGGCGGTGTCGGACACGACGATCTGGGGCACCGGACAACCGGGGATCTCCCTTGACACCAGCACGGCCGAACAACCGGCACGAACGGCATCGGCGACGAAGTCGTGACCATCACGCGCAGCAACCACCGCGACGAAAAGATTTCCCGGAACGAGCGAGCGCGAGTCATACGACACACCGTTGCACCTCGTCGACGCATCGCCGACGACCCGCGCGTTCGTCGCGCGTGCCGCTTCGACGACGGGAATCCGCATACCGTGACGCTACCGCCGGCGGCTAGTACGGTCGGGACCATGAGCGGCGCGAAAGTCAACCTCGTCGTCTTGTTCGGTGGCGAGTCTGCCGAACACGACGTGAGTTGCGTAACCGCCGCGCACGTCATTGCAGCAGCCAATCCGGCGAGATACTCCATCGCCGCGATCGGCATCGACCGCGACGGGACATGGCACCGTGCCGATGCGTCGCCTGCCGCGTCGGCGACGGGTCGGCTGGAACCGATCGGACCGCACATAAGTCTCGGCGACATCGAACGCCACAACACCGTCGTCATGCCGTTGCTGCACGGGCCGCTCGGCGAGGACGGCACCGTGCAGGGCATGCTCGAAGTTGCCGATTTTCCCTACGTTGGAGCGGGCGTTCTTTCGAGCGCGCTCTGCATGGACAAGGCGATGGCAAAACAAATCGTCGCGGCCGCTGGCCTGCCACAGCCACACTTCCGCGTAGTCCACGAACCGCACTTCGACCCTTCCCAGGTCGACGAGATCATCGCATCGGTCGGCTTACCGATGTTCGTGAAACCGTCAAACATGGGATCCTCTGTCGGCGTGCGCAAGGCGAAGTCCCGCGATGATGTCCTCGCCGCCATCCGCCACGCATTCGTGTTCGATGAATGGGCTCTGTGCGAAGAGGCCATAGTCGGACGCGAAATCGAGGTCGCCGTGCTCGGCAACCTGACACCCGATGTTTCACTGCCGGGCGAGATCGTCGCGGGTGCCGAGTTCTACGACTACGACGACAAGTACGTGAACGCATCGGCGCAACTGATCATTCCGGCCGTACTCGATGTCGACCAGACACGCATCGTGCGCGAGCTCGCCGCTCGTGTGTACGGCGAACTGCGCTGCGAGGGCATGGCTCGTGTCGACTTCTTCTTCGAAGAAAAAGGACGCGGATTCCTGTTGAACGAGGTGAACACCATCCCGGGGTTCACGCCAATTTCGATGTACCCCAAGATGTGGGAAGCAACCGGCCTCAGCTACGACAGGCTGATCGACCGTCTCGTCGAGCTGGCCCTTGACCGCCGCTCACGCAGCAAGCGCGGCGCGCAGGAACGCAAGTAGTTCCGCGCGCAGTTTGCGCAACGAGGCAACGCCCGGCTCCCATCCCACGGCGCGCAACGCCACAGGTTCCGTCGCAACGCCGACGACCGTCGAGTATGCGAACGCCATCAACAGACGCGCGTCGGCCCGCCGCAGACGCCCCGCATCCATCTCGCCCTCGAGGTACGCGACCGCTAGGTCGACGAGTGGCCTCATCCGCGACACGACCGCATCGGCAAGTTCCGGACTCAACCTGTTCAATTCACGTACCAAGCCGAGCAGCGCAGGACGTCGCACGGCGGGTCTGAACACGGCCGTCACCGCGGCTTCGACACGCGCGAAACCGTGCGGTGCTCCTCGCACGGCGGCACCCACCTCGACCACCAATTCGTCGGCCACTCGCTGCAGCACGGCGACGACCAACTCTTCTTTCGAAGGAAACCAATAAAGGAGCGTCTGTTTGGCGACCCCCACTCCGCGAGCGATGTCGTCAAGGCTGGTTGAATCGATTCCAGCGGTTCCGAAGCGGTCGAGGGCCGCCTCCAGTATCCGCTCCCGCGTGGGCTTTCCCGCCATGCCTCTGCAGAGTACTCGGCATCCTCTACCAATTGGTAGAGAAACCTGCTAGAACTACGACGATGATCGCGGAGTCATTGGCGGGCCGGCGCATTGCCATCACAGGGTCGACGGGCTTCGTCGGTACGGCCCTCGTTGAGCGCCTTCTGCGCGGCGCACCTGGTTGCGAGCTGTTCCTCATCGTGCGCGGTGGACGTCGTGGTGCCGCGAGCCGCGTGAAGCGCGAGATCCTGAACAACGACGCGTTCGATCGCCTGCGCAGCGAATTGAAGGAGACAGCCGAGGACTTCGATGCGATGTGCGCGCGTCGCGTGCACGCGATCGACGGCGATATCTCCGTCGATGGACTCGGCCTCGACGAGGCAGGGCGCACGGCACTCGCCACGTGCGACATCGTCATCCACTCGGCGGCAGCGGTCGCCTTCGACTCCCCTCTCGACTCCGCCGTCGAGGTGAACCTTCTCGGACCGGTTCGCCTCGCTGCGGTGCTGAACGAATTGCACGCGGCTTCGACCACCAAGCCACACCTCGTTGCAGTCAGTACGTGTTATGTGGCTGGTAACCGTCGTGGTCACGCGCCCGAACTTCTCGTGTCCGAGGGACCCTTCGACATCGGCCTCAATTGGCGGGCCGAGGTCGATTCTGCACGGCGACTGCGTGGCGATGTCGAAGCAGCCAGCCGCACACCGCAGGCGCTGACGAAGTTCCGTGCCGATGCCCGCCATGAACTCGGCGCGGCGGGTGCGCCCGCACTCGCTGCAAAGACAGAACAACTCCGCGACAAGTGGGTGCAGAACGAACTGGTGCAGGCCGGTCGCGCGCGAGCAGCAAGTGTCGGCTGGCCCGACGCCTATGCATTCACGAAGGCGCTCGGCGAGCAGGCCCTCACCGAAACCAAGGGTTCGCTTCCCGTCAACATCGTGCGTCCGTCGATCATCGAATCGGCACTTGCCGAACCGCGGCCGGGCTGGATTCGTGGGTTCCGCATGGCCGAGCCGGTCATCATCTCGTACGCGCGCGGGCTGCTGCGTGAGTTCCCCGGCGTCCCCGAGGGAACGATCGACGTCATTCCCGTCGACATCGTCGTGGCAGCCATCATCGCGGTCGCAGCAAAGGGCCCCGAGGCGCCCTACATCACGCAGGTTGCGTCCGGCAGCACGAACCCTCTGCGCTACAGCCAACTCGTCGACAACGTTCGCGGCTGGTTCACCGAGCACCCGATCCACGACGCCGAGGGCCAGCCGATCGTCGTCCCCGACTGGAACTTCCCCGGCAGGGGTCGCGTGCAAAAGCAACTGAACCGCGCACAGACACTGGTGACGCGTGGTGAACGCCTGCTGCAGTCATTGCCGCTGCGTGGCACTCAGGCGACGTGGAGCGCGAAGCTCGAAGAGCGCCGCATCGAGATCGAACGCGCACTCGAATACGTCGAACTGTACGGCCTCTACACCGAGTGCGAGGCCATCTACTCGGTCGAAAACTTGCTCGCACTGTGGCACGAACTCGACGTCGCCGACCGCGATGCGTTCTGCTTTGACCCGCGCGTCGTGCCCTGGGACGACTACGTGCAGAAAGTGCACCTTCCGTCGGTGGTCGAACACGCCCGCGTGAAGATGACGCCGGGCAAGACGAAAACCGACCGCAGCGCCCGCCTGCGGGCGAACGTTCTGTCGCCCAACCGCCAGGTCGCCGCTTTCGACCTGGAGAACACCCTCATTGCCTCGAACGTGGTCGAGAGCTACTCGTGGCTGGCGACGCGCCACCTGAACGGCCCCGAACGCATGCGCTACGTGTTGCGGACGCTGCGCGAGGCGCCGAGTTTGCTCAGCATGGATCGCAAAGACCGCGGCGACTTCCTGCGCTACTTCTATCGCCGCTACGAGGACGCCCCCGTTGAACAGATCGAGCGCGACGCGACGGAGATGATGACCCACATCATCGTTGCGAAGTCGTTCCCCGCCGCCATCCGCCGAGTGCGCGAACACCGGGCACTCGGCCACAAGACGATCCTCATCACCGGTGCGCTGTCGTTCAACGTC
>JBEAPO010000136.1:0-10496 GCA_041164425.1 Actinomycetota bacterium | reverse complement strand
GACGACGTCACGATTCAGGTGTTGGTGCAGAGCCGGCCAGAACTGATCGAGCGCACCTACGAGTGCATCGCCGGCGCACCGCGGGCAATTGTCCACTTTTACAACTCGACGAACCCCCTGCAGCGCCGCGTCGTGTTCGGCCTCGAAAAAGAGGGCATCGTCGACATCGCAGTGAACGCGGCGAAGCTGTGCAAGAAGCTGGAAGAGACCGTTCCCACCACCAAGGTGCGCTACGAGTACTCACCCGAATCGTTCACACTGACCGAACCCGAATTCGCTATCGAAATCTGCGAGGCGGTGATGGAGGTCATCGAGCCGACCCCCGACAAGCCGATCATCCTGAACCTGCCGGCAACCGTCGAGTGCTACTCCCCCAACGTGTACGGCGACGTCATCGAATGGTTCGGGCGCACGATCAAGGACCGCGACTCGATCGTGCTGTCGCTGCACCCCCACAACGATCGTGGATGCGCTGTGGCGGCGGCCGAATTCGGCGTGATGGCCGGCGCCGACCGCGTTGAGGGCACTCTGTTCGGCAACGGCGAACGCACGGGCAACGTCGACATCGTGAACCTGGCGATGAACCTGTTCATGAACGGCGTCGACCCCGAACTCGACATCACCGACATCGATGCACTACGTCGCGTAGCCGAGTACTGCAACCGTCTCCCGGTCCACCCGCGCCACCCGTACGTGGGCGACTTGGTGTACACCGCGTTCTCTGGCAGTCACCAGGACGCCATCAAGAAGGGTTTCGAAGCACTGCCCGCCGAGTACAGCGAGTGGGGCGTTCCCTATCTGCCCATCGACCCGAAACACGTCGGCCGGTCGTACGAAGCGGTGATCCGCGTGAACAGCCAGTCGGGCAAGGGTGGTGTCGCATACATCATGAAGACCGAGCACGGCTTCGACCTGCCGCGTCGCTTGCAGATCGAGTTCTCGAAGACGATCCAGCACATCACAGAGGATTCCGGCACTGAGATATCGCCGGTCATCATGTGGGACGCGTTCAAGAGCGAATACCTTCCGACTGAGCCGAAGTTGCATCTCGACAGCCACGAACTGAAGAGCGACTCGACGGGGGCGACCACGATCACCGCCCAAGTGAACGTCGCCGGCACACGCCAAACCGTCGTCGGGCAGGGCAACGGACCCATCGACGCATTCGTAAGCGGTCTGCGAACGGGCCTCGGCATCGACATCGACGTTCTTGACTACACCGAGCACGCCCTCGGCGCGGGAGCCGACGCCACGGCCGTTGCATACGTCGAAAGCACCACATCCACCGGATCGGTGAAGTGGGGCGTGGGTACCGACCCCAACATCATCACCGCGTCGCTGCGGGCCGTCCTTGCGGCGGCCGAGCGTCAGGGCAAGTAGGGTCTGGGGCATGCGCGTAGTAGTCGATTTCGACGTGTGTGCCTCGACGGGTGCATGCACACAGGTGGCCCCCGAGATCTTCGAGATCCGTTCGGACGGATTCCTCTACATTCTGGTCGAGGAGCCCACGGGCGAACTCGAGGCCAAGGCACGCGAGGCTTCCGAGCTGTGCCCAACGGCCGCCATCACGATCGAAGAGTGAGCTTCCTCGAAAAACTGAACCGCCGGTGGAACGCCACCGGGTCGATGCTCTGCGTGGGTCTCGACCCCGACGTTGCGCGGCTTCCCGGTGTAATGGCGGGGCGTACAGATGCAATCGCCGACTTTTGCATCGCGATTGTCGATGCGACAGCGCCGCACGTGTGCGCCTTCAAGCCACAGATTGCCTACTTCGCCGCGGTCGGCGCCGAAGACCAACTGCAACGGTTGTGCGATCACATTCGTTCGACACATCCCGACATTCCCCTGATTCTTGATGCCAAGAGGGGCGACATCGGCGACACCGCGAAGCTTTACGCGCGCGAAGCATTCGAACGCTACGGGGCCGACGCTGTCACGGTGAACCCGTACCTCGGCACCGACTCACTTGAACCGTTCCTCTCGTGGTCGGGCCGCGGGGTCGTCGTGCTGTGCCGCACGTCGAACGCCGGAAGCGGAACCTTCCAGTCGCGGTTGGTCGATGGCGTACCGTTGTACGAACACGTTGCACATCGCGCTGCCGACGAGTGGGCGCAAATGGGCGAAGTCGGCCTGGTTGTCGGCGCGACCTACCCCGACGAGCTGGCACGCGTTCGTGCGATCGTCGGCGACATGCCGCTGCTCGTTCCTGGTGTTGGGGCACAGGGCGGTGACGCTGCGACGGTGATCAACGTCGGACGCGCGGCGAACGGCTTCGGGCTGATCATCAACTCATCGCGAGCGGTTCTCTACGCATCGTCGGGCGATGACTTCGCCACGGTGGCCGCCGAGGCCGCGCGCACCACCCTCCCCTAGAGAGATTTCTCGGTGCCTTTTCGAAGGGATCTCGGTGTGTACTTGCTCGAAAAGCGAGTCAATTCACACCGAGAACCCTTGAGTTAGGCGTGGAGGACGGCGACGTTCAGGATTCCCGGGGCGACTCGAAGTTGCTCGACGACCTCGGCCGGAACTTCGGCGGTCGGCGCGATGACCATGAGCGCGGTGCCGGGCTTCAACGCTTTGCCCACATCCATGTCGGCGATGTTCACGTTGTGGTTGCCGAGGAGTGTGCCGACGATTCCAATGACGCCGGGGCGGTCGTCGTTCGAGACGACCAGCATGTTGTCAGCGGGCGGAACGTCGGTGATGTGGTCGTCGACCAGAACGAGGCGCGCCTCGCGACGAGGGCCTACCAGCGTCGCGGCAAGGCTGTGGCCTTCGGCGCGCAGTGTCACAAGGTTCACGTAGTCGGCGTTGGTGGACGTCGACGAATTGTTCTCGCGGATTTCGCAACCCGATTCCGCAGCGATCTGAGGTCCGTTGACGTAGGTGACGTGCTCTTTCGTGAGCGACCCGAAGAACCCCTTGAGCGCGCTGAGCGTGAGGATGCGCGTGTCGTAGCCACCGATCTCACCAGTGGCACCGATTTCAAGTGACTGCGGCACAGACCCGACGAGTGTGGCGAAGAGTCGACCGAGGCGCTCGGCGAGCGGAAGGAAGGGTTTCAGTGTTTCGTTCGCGTCGGCGGCATTGACGTTAACCGCAAAGGGAACGAAGTCGCCTGCAAGTGCGAGCTGCACCATGTCGGCGATTGCATCACCCGCTTTGTCCTGTGCTTCGCGCGTGGATGCACCGAGGTGCGGTGTGACGACGACGTTGGGCAACGTGAAGAGCGGCGACTCGGTCATCGGCTCTTTCGAGAACACGTCGAGGGCGGCACCAGCGATGATGCCGTCTTTCAGCGCATCGTAGAGAGCGGCCTCGTCAACGATGCCTCCGCGCGCAACGTTGATGACGCGCAGTTCACGTTTGGCCTTGAGGAACATCTCGCGACCGATCAGACCGACGGTTTCCTTGGTCTTCGGCAGGTGAACGGTGAGGAAGTCGGATTCGGCAACGAGTTGGTCGAGGGGCAGCAGGTCGACGTTCATTTGCCGGGCCCGCTCGGCCGAGATGTACGGATCGAACGCGACGATACGCATGCCGAAGGCAGCCGCCCGCTGCGCCACGAGCTTGCCGATGCGACCGAGACCGACGATTCCGAGGGTCTTGTCGAGTAGTTCGACGCCCTCCCACTTGCTGCGCTCCCATCGACCCTGCACAAGCGCGGCATGGGCCTGTGGAACATTGCGGGCGATCGCCAGAAGCAGAGCCATCGTTTGCTCGGCCGCTGAGGCGATGTTGGATTCAGGTGCATTGCACACCATCACGCCCCGCTTGGTGGCCGTGTCGACGTCGACGTTGTCGAGGCCAACGCCGGCGCGTCCGACTACGACGAGCTCACTACCTGCGGCGAGCACCTCGGCGTTCACGTCGGTCGCCGAGCGCACGATCAAGGCTTGTGCACCCCTGATCTCCGAGAGCAACGCGGCGTGGTCGAGGCCGAGTCGGATGTCGACTTCGTGGCCGGCCTGTCGCAGGCGATCGAGACCGCCGTCGGCTATTTCTTCGGTCACGAGAATGCGCGCCATAGGGTCTCAATTCTGCCGTCGGGGCTGGCCCGAGCCACAATCCTTTGCGGAATGTAAAGGCGCCAAAGGTCACGCCCTAGCGTGTTGACGTGGAAGTGAGCGCCCTACCGCCGGTCGAAATCGGCGACGCCACGGGATTCGTCCGACTGCACCGTCGCGACCTCGACTTGGTGCAGCCCGTCGCGGCGAGCCACGGCGTGCACGGTTCACGCAGCGTTCTCGTCGTCGAGGTGAGCGCGAGCGGTGTGCGCGGCTGGGGGGAATGCGGAGCGCCCGACAACCCCGCGTACACGGGCGAGACGGCCGATGCGGCGGCATTGTTTCTCGCCGATATCGCACCATCGGTGTTCACGGGACGAAGTTCGGTGACGGCCGCCGCCATTCGTTCACTGGTGACGTCGATCGACGTTGACGCGACATCACGTCATCCCATGGCGGTGGCTGCCCTCGAGATGGCGGTTCTCGATGCACAGTTGCGCACGGCTGACGCCGCGTTCGAATCGCTCTTCGCCACGACCCCGAAACGCGCAGCGGCCGCTGGTGCGACACTTGGCAACATACCCTCAGATCCAACCGACGCGATGGCAGTGATCGATGCAGTCATCGCCAATGCGATCGAGGCCGTATCGACGGGTTATTCGCGGCTGAAGATGAAGATCGGCCCCGGTCTGCACACGACCGAGATCGTGCGGGCGCTTCGCACCGCGGTCGCTGACGACGTGCAACTGCTGGGCGACGCGAACGGGTCGTACACGACCGAGGACATCGACCACGTCGCTTCACTCGGTGAACTCGGCCTCGACATCGTCGAGCAACCCTTTGCTGCCCATGACACTGCGTCACACCAGGCGCTCGTTGCAGCGGGAACGATTCGCGTGGCACTCGACGAAGGCGTACGCAGCGCCGCTGATGCTCTCGACGCCTTGGCGAACCATGAATGCACCGACGTCACACTGAAACCGGCGCGGTTCGGATATCTCGCGTGCATCGAAGTTCTCGACAAACTCGCCGACCACGGCGCGGGAGCCTGGATCGGTGGAATGTTCGACACCGGTGTGGCCCGATGGGCAAACGTCCGCCTCGCAGCCCACCCTGCGGTCACGCTCGCCTCCGACATCGGCGCGTCGACACGATATTGGGCCCGCGACCTGACTGAGCCCGTCGTCGCCAGCGCCGGATTGGTGACGGCTCCCGGACTGCGTCAACCGGGCCTTTCAGGCGTTCCCCTCGACGCCTGAGTGTGGGTAGGTTGGTCGCATGTCGCACAAGTTCCTGTCAGAAGAGTGGATGGCCGCCGCGCGCGAGATTCGCGAAAAGTACAAGGACGAAGCGCCGATGATCACCTTCAGCATCAAAATCAACCAGGTCGTCACCGACGTGCCGTTCGGCGATGGCACCGTGAAGAGTTTCATGGACACGAGCTCGGGAGAAATGGTGATGGATCTCGGGGAACTTCCCGATGCCGATGCAACCGTGACCACCGATTACGCGACCGCGAAGGCGATCTTCGTGAACCAAGACCAGGCGGCCGGCATGCAGGCCTTCATGTCGGGGAAGATCAAGGTCGTCGGAGACATGATGAAGGTCATGGGGATGCAAACGGCCATCCCCCAGACCGACATCACGAAAGTCGTCGCCGAAGAAATCAAGAACATCACGGCCGAATAGCCGCGCTTCGGGCCCGCGGGTTCTACTCGGTCGAAACGCCGCAGTTCTTCACGAGGTAGTCGGCGAATTGTGTCGTGAGCTCGGCGACTCCGTCGCGCGAGTACAACGCCTGGACTTGCTGCCGTAGCCCTTCGTCTTGACTGATTTTCTCTTCGTCGTAGTCACGATCCTCGAACGCCTTGTTCATCGCGTTCAGAATTGCATCGTTGCTGAGAACCGCGCTTGCGATGTCGTCCGGTGAAGCTTCGACCAAGGCCTTGCTTTTCTCGATGACGACGACAAAGTTTTCTTTCGTGCTGCCATTTTTGGACATCTCGTTCAACGCAATGTTGAGGGAGTCGTAGGCGGCGCAGAACTTCTCGTATTCCGGCTGGATCGTGAAGTTCTCGACTCCACCCGACAACCGAAGTTCCTCAACTTTGTCTGTCGAACACGCACCGAGCGCGACAACCAGGGAGACAAGCAACGCAACTGGGGCTTTTGAACGGCGGAACATCGGGACGAACATTAGCGGCGCAACGGCTGCACACGAAGTGCCGCGAGTAAACCGAGAAACGCGGCGAATGCACCCACCCAGAGCGCGTAGCCGTAGCTTTCGACGACGCCCCGCGACAGCGTCGATTCATGCACCATCGTCATGACCGTCGTGCCGGTGACAGCCCCCAATTGGGTCATCAGCTGCTGGAACGCGGCTGCGGTGCCGATGTCCTCGGGATCCACTGCACTCGACAACAGGCCCGTGAGAGCGGGGCCCGCAACACCCAGACCGACACCCGTGAGAGCGAGACCGGCAACGATGACGAGGTCGGATGAGCCGACTCCCACCGAAGCGAGGACGAACATCGAGACGATCGTTGCCGACGCACCGATGACGCCGCTCGAACGTTCGCCGATGCGCAACGTGATCACGCTCGCTGCGGCCGCGACGATCGAGAACGTGAGCGGGCGGGCGATGATGAGCCAACCAATGTGCGAGGTCGAATAGTCGAGACCCTTTTCCAACAATTGGGGAACGGCGAAGAAGCCGCCCATGTAGGCGAAGTTGATGAGGCCTTGACTGAGCGTCGGGAACACGACATTGCGCGTGCGCAACCAGCGCATGGGAAGCAACGGCGCACCGGCGGCCCGTTCGACTCGGAAGAAAAACCACAACCCCACCACGCCGATGACGAGAAGACAGAGCACCGCGGGGCTCGACCAACCCCACGAGTGTCCGCGGTTGATGGCGAGAAGCAACGACGTCGCACCGACGCCGAGCACTGCCGAACCACGCAGGTCGAACTTCACGTTCTCTTGTCGGTCTGTTTCGGGAAGCAGACGCCACGCAACCAGAAGCGCGAGGGCCAGCAGCGGGGCCTGCACGACGAAGATCATGCGCCAGCCCACCGACTCGACGATCGGAGCACCGAGCACGACCCCCAGTACCGGCGCACCGGCCGTGGTGAAGCTCCAGAAACCGAGCGGACGCACTCGCTCTTCGGGTTCGAACATGCGGTTGATGAAGGCCATCGCGGCGGGACCGGTTGCAGACCCCGCGGTGGCCGACAGCGTGCGGAAGAGGATCATCGTCGTCGCGTTCCACGAGATGGCGGTAAGTGCGGCGAAGATGGAGGCGCCGAGCAATCCGAGCAGGAAGAGTCGCTTGTGTCCCCACAAGTCGCCCGCCTTGCCGAATGCCGGACCGACGACACCGAACGCGAGCATCGGCCCTGTCAACGCCCAGTTGATCGTCGACGTATCAGTGTTCAGGTCGGTCGCAATCGTGTCGAGCGAGACGACGAGGACCGTGATCGTCGCGCTGACTGCGAAGAGACCACCGAGGACGACGATGAGTGTCGCCCATGCACGATTCAAGCCGATGCGCTTGGCGACCTTACGGACGAGTCGTTTGCCCCGCACTGCCTGCCACGGCAGCACGCCGACTTCATTGACGCCGGGTCCCTGTTCAGGCACGGTTCGGGCTCACGCGCCGTAGAACTCGAGGTCGATGGTCGCACCCATCGAAACCTCGTCACCGCTCTTCACCTCGACACCACCGACGAACATCTTCTTCAGGCGATGCGTCGCGGCCTTGCCGGTGACGTTGCCGATGACAAAGCCCGCTTCAGTGAGGCGTTTTTCGACGGTCGCCTTGTACTGCATTTGCACGTACGGAATGGTCGTCAGTTCTTTGCCCTTCGACACCCAATAGCTGACACTTCCGCCGCGCGGAACGGTTTCGCCCGCTGCCGGCACTTGGCCCCCGACCTTGCCCGCTTCTGCCGCACCGATGTCGTCGGCCAACTTGGTCACGGTAAGCCCGAGTTTCACTATTTCTGCCTCTGCCGCCGCCGGGTCGAGGCCGATCAGGTTGGGAACGATGCGCGGCGCCGGCCCGTCGGAGACTGTGAGGGTGATGGTGGTGCCCTTCACGACCTGGTCTCCGACCGAGGCTGCTGGCTGCTCGGCGACGGCCCACTTGAGAACCGTTCCCGCCGCGCTGTTCTCGTCGTTGATCGTGGCCGAAACGACTACCAGGCCCAGTTCCTCGATGCGGCGGGTGGCCTCTTCGACCGTCTTGCCACTGAAGTCTTCGAGCATGGAGAAGGTACGCCCCTGCGACACAACGATGGTGAGGGTTTTACCTTCCTGGAGCATGCGGCCGTCGGATGGATCGGTTGAAATGATCTGGCCGGTTTCGACCACGTCGCTTCGTCCCTCGCGAACGTCGAGCGTCCAGTCGAAGTTGACGATGAGGTTTTCTGCTTCACCTTGTGAAAGACCGACGAGCACCGGCACCTGGAAGCTTTCCTTCTTCAACAGGAAGTAGCCGGCGACGGCCCCACCGACGACTGCAAGAGCGGCGATGATTGCTACGACCTTGCGACCGCGCAGTCGTGAACGACGCGCAGCGGCGATTTCACCCGTCGGGTCGTCGATCTCGTTGGGTCGCG
The DNA here is from genome assembly GCA_041164425.1 of Actinomycetota bacterium. Classification (GTDB taxonomy): domain Bacteria; phylum Actinomycetota; class Acidimicrobiia; order Acidimicrobiales; family Ilumatobacteraceae; genus F1-20-MAGs119. Next base: position 1,867 of record JBEAPO010000136.1, on the reverse strand, counting down.
CACCTTGTACCGCAGTCGAGAGGTCTTTGTCTTTTTCGATCGCGGTGTGTAGCGGTCGCGAGATCTCACCGGTCGGATCGCCGGCGTCACCGTGGTCGATGACATTCGTCGGTGGCATTGGGATGAGCAGTTCATCGACACCCACGACGTCGATCGGTGTCGGACGCTCGACGCGCTTTGCGACCGCGACGAGAGCCTCGCCGAACTCACGAGCCGAGAAGCGACTGTCGACATCGGGGCGTGCGGCGCGTTCCATCACACTTGCCAATGCCCCGAGGTCAGCGTCGACGGGCAGCAACTTGTCCACACGGTTGGACAGCGCAACGGTCACCGAGTCGGCGTTGAAAGGAACTTCACCCGTGACGGCCTCGACCAGGGTGAGAGCGAGTGAATAGACGTCGGAGCCGGCACTGGGTAGCGCACCCTGGCCAACCTCGGGGGCGGCGTAGCGGGCCCGCTCGATGTCGGCTTCGCCAATGGTTTCAGGGGTCAGGGTGTCGAGACCCCCCAGACGGGCCCTGCGGTTGGCGTCGAAGACGATGGTTGCGGGCCGAACGTCGCCATGGACCCACCCGGCACCGTGGATGGCGTGGAGTGCGCGGCAGATGTCGAGGCCGACCACGAGGGCTTGCGACGGAGTGAGGCGACGGCCACGGTCGAGCATTTCGCGAAGACTGCCGCCGGGAAGTTGACCGAGCACCGTGTAGATGCACCGCACACCGTACAGGTCGGTATCACCCCAGTCGGAGATCGGAGCGAGAGTCGGATGCTCGGTCGACAGCGCGAGTTGCAGATGGTGTTGTATCGCGCGACGCGCGTCACCCGTGGTGCGACGATTCGCTGACTGCGGATCAACGAGGTCGTTCAGCGGAGTGAGACGAACACGAACAGCAACATTGGTTCGTACGTCGAGTGCATCGAACATTCCGCGCGGCTCGTTACTCGCTCCGAGTCCGAGCCGCGAAGTGAGGCGGTAGCGACCGGCGAGCACGTAGCCGATCAAGTCGCGCTGCGTTTCCATAGGGGCAGAAAGAAACTAGTCGCCGAATGGGCAATTTCCGCTCTAACCAGTCAGAATGAGACCGTGAAAACACCGAAAACATTCAACAAAGGGGCACTTTTTGCCAGCTTCGGTGTGTCGGTAGGCCTCATTCTCATCTTTCTCGGGCTGAACGCCGCGACGACGGGACGTGACGCACTCAACCTTCCCGATGAGATCGAGAACATGTCGCCGGCGAACAACGAGAAGGTTCTGCGTCAGTCGGAGATTCGTATCGACTTCATCGAGGGTTACCAAGGTGTGCTTATCGTGAATGGGATAGAAATACCGACGACACGACTCGACGAACTGCAGAGCAGCGGCAAGCAACCCAAACCGGGCGAGCAAGTTGACCTACCACCCACCGCGGTCTACGACCCGGGCAACTTCATACTCTCGTTCCTGCCCCAAGAAGGTGCACCGATCGAACGCCTCGAGCAGGGAAAGCACTCGGCGCGAGTGTTCTTCTGGAAGATCACCGAGTCGCGCGACAAGGCACAGTCGTACAGCTGGGAATTCAGCGTCGACTGACGGACTTCGATGACGTCGCAACGCGCGTCAGGCTGGTATCTCGCCGGTTTCGAGAAGTGTGTGGAACCCCGCTTCGTCGAGCACCGGAACCCCCAAAGATTCGGCTTTTGCGAGCTTCGAGGCCCCGGGTTCGGCCCCGACAACCAAGGCAAACGTCTTGGCCGAGACGCTGCCGGGGCTCTTGCCGCCGCGTTGCTTTATCGCGGCCTCGGCCTCTTCGCGGGAGAACCCCTCGAGCGTGCCTGTGACAACCACGGCCTTGCCAGCGAGCACCTGCGGCAACGATATGCGTTCGAC
>JBEAPO010000135.1:0-31006 GCA_041164425.1 Actinomycetota bacterium | reverse complement strand
GTCCTACTTCGTTGATCCCGAGGGCAAGTTCGTGGGTGATGTCGGCGACCCGTACAAGCCGGAACTGATCGTCCGCGACCTCGACATGGACAAGATCAAGATGGTGCGCGACCGTTGGGCGTTCTACCGCGACCGCCGGCCCGACGCGTACGGGGATCTGATCGAAAGCAAGCTTGGCGGCTGAGAGGAGACGAGTCATGGCACGCACGCTCATCATCAATGGAACGATCATCAGCCCCACCGGCCTCAGCGTCGGTGATGTGCTGGTCGACGGCGAGACGATCGCCGCAGTCTTCCAACCCGGCCAGGTGGCCGCACTCGGCGTCACCGCCGACCGCACCATCGACGCAAAGGGCAAGTACGTCATCCCCGGCGGCATCGACGTCCACACCCACATGGAACTGCCGTTCGGCGGCACCGAGGCGTCCGACACCTTCGAAACCGGCAGCAACGCGGCGGCCTGGGGCGGCGTCACCACCATCGTCGACATGGCGCTGCAGCGCTACGGCGAGAATGTCCAACAGGGTCTCGCCACGTGGCACCGCAAGGCTGAAGGCAACTGCTCCATCGACTACGCGTTCCACCAGATCATCGGCGGCATCGACGACCAATCGCTGAAGGACATGACCTACCTCGTCGAAAACGAAGGCGTCACGTCGTTCAAACTGTTCATGGCCTATCCCGGCGTGTTCTACAGCGACGACGGCCAGATCCTGAAGGCGATGCAGACGGCCAGCGAGAACGGCGCGATGATCATGATGCACGCCGAGAACGGCATCGCCATCGACGTGCTCGTCGCCCAGCATCTGGCGCGCCGCGAAACCGACCCGAAGTACCACTCGATCAGTCGTCCGAGCCTTCTCGAGGGCGAGGCCACGCACCGCGCGATCGTGCTGTCGAAAGTGGCGGGCAACGTGCCGCTGTACATCGTGCACATGTCGGCTGCCGAAGCGCTGGACGAAGTGGCCCAGGCGCAGCACGAGGGTCTCAACGTGTTCGCCGAAACGTGTCCGCAGTACCTGTACATGACGCTCGAAGACCACTTGGCTCAGCCGGGCTTCGAGGGCGCGAAGTACGTGTGCAGCCCGCCCATACGTTCCAAGCACGACCACAGGCACCATCACAAGGATCTGTGGAAGGGCCTGCGCATGAACGAACTCGCGATCGTCTCCACCGACCACTGTCCGTTCTGCATGAAGGACCAGAAGGAACTCGGCATGGGTGACTTCTCGAAAATCCCGAACGGCATCGCCGGTGTCGAGCATCGCATGGAGCTCATCTACCAAGGCGTTGTCCTCGGCGAGATCAGCCTCGAACGCTGGGTCGAAACGTGCTCCACAACGCCGGCGCGCATGTTCGGCATGTACCCGAAAAAGGGCATCATCGCACCGGGATCCGACGCCGACATCGTCGTCTGGGATCCGAACTCGAAGACGAAGATCGGCATCAACGACAAGCACCACATGAACACCGACCACAGCGCGTGGGAGGGAACGGTCATCGACGGCAAGGTCGATACCGTCATGTCGCGCGGCATGATCGTGATGGAAAACGACAAGTTCACCGGCCGCAAGGGACACGGCAAGTACGTGCGCCGCGGCCTCAGCCAGTACCTGCACTGAGAGAAGAGAGAAACAGATGAAGCGCATTTCCCATTGGATCGACGGCAAGGTTGCTCCCGGCGCGTCGGGACGTACCGGCAAGGTCTTCAACCCCGCCACGGGCGAGGTACAGGCCGAGGTCGACTTCGCCGACGTCTCTGAAATCGACCGAGCGGTCGCAACGGCCAAGGCCGCATTGCCGGCATGGCGCGCGACGAACCTGTCGCGTCGCGCCGAGATCATGTTCAACCTGCGCGAACTGGTCGACGCCAACCGCAAGGAGATCGCCTCACTGCTGTCGATCGAACACGGCAAGGTCATTTCCGACGCCCTCGGCGAAGTGGCCCGCGGTCTCGAGAACATCGAGTTTGCGTGCGGCGTGCCCCATCTCTTGAAGGGCTCGTACAGCGAGCAGGCATCGTCGGGTGTCGACGTGTACAACATCCGCCAGCCCCTCGGTGTCGTCGCCGGCATCACGCCGTTCAACTTCCCGGCGATGGTGCCAATGTGGATGTTCTCGACCGCCCTCGCCTGCGGCAACACCTTCGTGTTGAAGCCCAGCGAAAAGGACCCGTCGGTGACGATGTTCGTCGCCGAGCTGCTGAAGCAGGCGGGGTTGCCCGACGGCGTGTACAACATCGTCCACGGTGACAAGGTCGCCGTCGATCGCCTGCTCGAGCATCCCGACATCGCCGCGGTGTCGTTCGTGGGTTCAACACCGATCGCGAAGTACATCTACGAAACCGGCACCCGCAACGGCAAGCGCGTGCAGGCCCTCGGCGGAGCGAAGAACCACATGCTCGTCCTTCCCGATGCCGACCTCGACATGGCCGCCGACGCCGCAGTCAGCGCTGCGTACGGCTCGGCCGGCGAGCGTTGCATGGCGATCTCGGTGCTGCTCGCCCACGACTCGATCGCTGATTCACTCGTCTCAAAGATCGAGGACCGAATTCCGAACATCAAGGTCGGTCCCGGCGATGAACCCGGCAACGAGATGGGTCCGCTGATCACCGGCGAGCACCGCGACAAGGTCGCAGGCTACGTCGCCGGCGCCTCGAATGCAGGTGCGAAGGTCGTCGTCGACGGACGCGATGGAGCCCCGAACGAAGGCTTCTTCCTGAAGCCGAGCCTCATTGACAACGTGAAGCCGGGCATGGCCTGCTACGACGAAGAGATCTTTGGACCCGTGTTGTCGGTCGTTCGTGTCGGCAGTTACGACGAGGGTGTCGAACTGATCAACTCGAACCAGTACGGCAACGGTACGGCGATCTTTACCCGCGACGGCGGAGTGGCGCGTCAGTTCCAGTTCGACATCAACGTCGGCATGGTCGGCATCAATGTGCCCATTCCGGTTCCCGTTTCGTACTACTCGTTCGGCGGCTGGAAGGCGTCGCTCTTTGGTGACCAGCACATGTACGGCCCCGAGGGCATCAACTTCTTCACGCGCAGCAAGGTCGTGACGTCGCGCTGGCCAGACCCGCGCACGTCGAAGGTCGACCTCGGCTTTCCGCAAAACCGATAGTCGAAGAACGAAAGGGGGACAATCGAGATGGAACTCGGAGTCGTGTTGCAGACGACGCCGCCCGCGGCGCGCGTCATCGAACTTGCCAAACGAGCCGAGGCACTCGGCTTCACCTACGTCTGGACCTTCGACAGCCACATCCTGTGGGAAGAGCCCTACCCCATCTATTCGAAGATCCTCGACACCACGAACAACGTGATCGTCGGGCCGATGGTCACCAACCCCGCAACGCGCGACTGGACCGTGACGGCCAGCCTCTTTGCGACGTTGAACGAGATGTACGGCAATCGCACGGTCATCGGCATCGGACGTGGCGACTCGGCCGTGCGCGTCACCAATGGAAAGCCGACCACGCTCGCCACGCTGCGCGAAAGCATCCACGTGATCCGTGAACTCGCCAACGGTCGCGGGGTTCAGTACAACGGGTCCGAGATCCGCTTCCCGTGGGCCACCAAGAGTCGCGCCGAGGTGTGGGTGGCCGCGTACGGCCCGAAGGCATTGCAGTTGACCGGCGAGGTCGGTGACGGCTTTATCCTGCAGCTCGCTGATCCCAGCATCACCGCGTGGACGATCAAGGCCGTGCGCGATGCGGCGGCGGCAGCAGGACGCGACCCGAATTCGGTGAAGATCTGCGTGGCGGCTCCGGCGTACGTCGGCACCGACATGAGCCACATGCGCGACCAGTGTCGCTGGTTCGGGGGCATGGTGGGCAACCACGTCGCCGACATCGTGGCCCGCTACGGCGACAACTCCGAGGTGCCGACGGCTCTCACTGACTACATCAAGGGCCGCGAGGGCTACGACTACAACGAACATGGTCGTGCTGGCAACAGTCACACCACGTTCGTACCCGATGAGATCGTCGACCGCTTCTGCATCCTCGGCACGCCCGAACAGCACGTCGCGCGACTGCGTGAACTCGAAGCTCTCGGCGTCGACCAGTTCTCCATCTACCTGCAGCACGACGGCAAGGACCAGACGCTCGAGGCCTACGGCGAGCGCATCATGCCGGCGCTCGCAGAATCGGTGCGGGCCAAGCAGTGAATCCTCTCGTGCAGCGCGTCATTCGCCGCTCGGCGATGTTTGTCGTTGCACTCGTGTTCATCGCCGCCCTCTGGGAGCTCTACAAGGTTGTCGGCCCAGAAGACGGCGGCGCGCTCTTCGGAATCAACATCCTTCCGCGCTCGAACGGCCGCGCCATGCCCCACGTCTGGGACATGCTCTCGCGCTACGGCCGTCCCGAACTGCGGTCGTCCGAGCGCAAGATCTGGCGCGTGGTGCTGGCCGGTGCGTGGTTCTCGTTCCGCTTGTCACTCGTAGGTTTTGCCATCGGCGCCACCGTTGGCGTGGCGCTCGCAACGCTCATGGCCCGTTTCAAGGTGGTCGAGCGCGGACTTCTCCCCTATCTCGTCGTCTCCCAAACGGTGCCCCTCATCGCTCTCGCGCCGCTCGTCGTGTCGTGGGGCGGCAAGATCGAGGTGTTCGGCTTCGAGTGGCCCCGCTGGCTCTCGGCATCGGTGCTCGGGGCCTTCCTCGCGTTCTTCCCTGTTGCCGTCGGAACTCTGCGCGGTCTCTCGTCGGCGAACCAGGCGTCGCTCGAGTTGATGGACTCGTATGCCGCATCGTGGACGCAGACTCTCTTTCGGCTGCGGTTCCCTGCGGCGATTCCATTCATGGTTCCCGCGCTCAAATTGGCCGCATCGTCGTCGGTCATCGGCGTCGTTGTGGCCGAAATCTCGACCGGCCTGAAGGGTGGCATTGGACGACTCATCATCGAGTACGCCCGCGAAGCCACCGGCGACCCCGCCAAGGTGTTCACCGCCGTATTCGGCGCCGCGGCGCTGGGCCTCGCCATGGCGGGCCTCGTCGCAGCTTTCGATCTGTACGTCATGCGCAACCGACCCAAAGAAGCGCTGTAAAACCAAGGACCAGCAATGTCGACCGTCAGCGTTTCCCATCTCAACAAGATCTTCAACACCGGCAAGGCCAACCAGGTCGACGCACTCGTCGACGTGTCGCTCAGTATCGAAAAGGGTGAGTTCGTCTCGCTCATCGGTCCATCAGGTTGTGGGAAGTCGACACTCCTACGCCTCATCGCCAACCTGCTCGAACCGACCTCCGGCGACATCGTCGTGGCGGGGAAATCGGCCAAACAGTCGCGCCTCGACCAGGACTACGGCATGGCGTTCCAACAAGCCGGCCTGTTTGACTGGCGCACTGTCGCGAAGAACATCGAACTTCCCCTCGAACTGAAGGGATGGGACAAGGCACAACGCGAGGCACGTTCCCGCGAAATGCTCGAGCTCGTGAAGTTGCCCGAATTCGTGGACCATTTCCCGTGGCAGTTGTCGGGCGGCATGCAACAGCGCGTGGCGATCGCGCGTGCCCTCGCTGCGCACCCACCCCTTCTCCTCATGGATGAACCGTTCGGTGCGCTCGACGAGATGACACGCGAACACATGCAGGCCGAACTGCTCAGTATCTGCGCGAAGACCGGCACGACAGTCGTGTTCGTCACGCACTCGATTCCCGAAGCTGTTTACCTCTCGAACCGAGTCGTCGTCATGTCACCGCGACCGGGACGCATCACCAAGATCGTCGACGTCAATCTCGACGACCACCGCAACGAAACCACACGTGAGCGCCCCGAGTTCTTCGCCACGATCACCGCGGTTCGCGAGGCCCTGCGGGCCGGCGGCGGCCACACCCACACGGGTGCAGGGGTCGAGGACCGCTGATGAGCGCCCGTCTCCGCACCGTCGCGCCTCCCGTGGTTTTCGGCGTCGCCTTTGTCGCATGGTGGGAAGCGGCCGTCAAGATCTTTGACCTGAAGCCCTACTTTCTCTCGGCACCGTCGAAGATCTGGGACCAGTTTGCCAACAACAAGAGCCTCATCTGGGAGGCCACCCGCGTGTCCGGAACCAACGCGCTCGTGGGTCTGATTGCCGGAACGATTCTGGGCATCGCGATGAGTTTCCTTCTCAGTCGCTACAAGATTCTCGGCGACATCGTGACTCCCCTCGCAATCGCACTGAACGCAATTCCGATCTTTGTTCTCGTCGCCGTGCTGAACAACATGTACAGCATCACGAGCGAGATTCCGCGTCGATTGATGGTCACCTTGGTCGTCTACTTCATCGTGCTCGTGAACGTCGCCAAGGGCCTGACACAGGTCAGCTCGACACAGATCGAACTCATGCGTTCCTATGCCGCCCCCGAGTCGGCGATTCTGCGCAAGGTCCGCGTGCCGAACGCCGTGCCCTACCTCTTCACCGCTCTCAAGATTTCGGCCCCTGCTGCGGTCATCACCGCTTTCGTGTCCGAATACTTCGGTGGTTCGCAGAACGGACTCGGCAGCCGCATCACCAGCAACATCGCCAATTCGAAGAACGCCGCAGCCTGGGCCTACGTCCTTGGCGCATGCCTTTTGGGCCTCGCGTTCTACCTGGTCTCCATCATCGTGGAGAGCGCCGCTACACCCGGCGGCGCAAAGCGCACTTCGGGGCGTTCGCAATGAACACTCCGACCGACACAAATACCAACACAAACAGCGGGACACCCCCGCGGGGAGGAATACAACACAAATGAAGAACCGTCTAGTGAAGAGGCTTGCGGTTGGGGCCGTGGCCCTGTCGCTCGTGGCCGCGGCATGCGGTGACGACAACGATTCGGGCGAGTCCACCGCCGACACCACGGCCGCAGCCGAGGAGACAACGGCAACCGGTGACACCACCACCGCCGATGACACCACGGCCGCAGCCGAGGAGTGCACCGAGCCGACCAAGGTGAAGCTGCAACTGCAGTGGTTCATCCAGGCACAGTTCGCCGGCTACTTCGCCGCGCAGGACCAGGGCTACTACTCCGACCAGTGCCTCGACGTCGAAATCGTCGAGGGTGGCGTCGACATCGTTCCACAGCAGCAGCTGGCCGATGGTGCCGTTGACTTCGCACTGTCCTGGGTTCCGAAGGCTCTCGCCAGCCGCGAGGCCGGCGCGAACATCGTGAACATCGCACAGGTGTTCCAGCGCTCGGGCACCCTCCAGGTGTCGTTCACGGACAAGGGCATCACCTCGGCCGCGGACTTCAAGGGCAAGAAGATCGGTAACTGGGGCTTCGGCAACGAGTTCGAAATCTTCGCTGCGCTCACCCAGGCCGGTCTCGACCCCGCAAAGGACGTCGAGCTCGTTCAGCAGCAGTTCGACATGGCCGCGCTTCTCGCCGGCGACATCGATGCCGCCGAAGCGATGACCTACAACGAGTACGCACAGGTCCTCGAGGCAAAGAACCCCGATACCGGCGAGCTCTACACGGCCGATGACCTCAACGTCGTCTCGTACGAGGACGAGGGCGTGGGCATGTTGCAGGACGCCATCTGGGCAAGCGGTGAGAAGTTGGCGAGCGACGAGGCCTACAAGGCCACGGCCGTCAAGTTCGTTGCTGCTTCACTGAAGGGCTGGGCGTACTGCCGCGACAACGCCGAATCCTGCCGCGACATTGTCGTCGCCAAGGGTTCGAAGCTCGGTGCCAGCCATCAGCTGTGGCAGATGAACGAAGTCAACAAGCTCATCTGGCCCGCCGCCGGTGGCGTTGGCGCAATTGACTCCGCAGCGTGGGACCGCACCGCGGCTCTCGCCCAGGAGACGAAGAACCTCGAGGGCAAGACCGTCCTGACCGCGGCACCCGATGCCGAGGCCTACACGAACGACATCGTCACCGAGGCGCTCGCGCTCCTCGAGGCCGACGGCGTCGACACGACGGGCGAAGGCTTCGCGCCGATCGAGGTCACCCTCAACGAGGGTGGCAACTGATCGACCCGATCACCGAATAACAGAAAAGCCCGGGTCGTACGACCCGGGCTTTTTTGTTTGTGTCGAATCTTGATTATTTGCCGGTGTAGTACGAGTCGGCGACGTTGAGCGCTTCGTCGATGATGGCGAGGCCGTCACGCATGTCTTGGTCGGAGATGACGAGCGGCGGCACCACGTGCATGCGGTTGAAGTGCGTGAACGGCCACAGATTCTGGGCCTTGCACGCAGTGATGACGTCGACCATCGGCTTGTTGTCGGCACCCGCGGCGTTGAAGGGCACCAGTGGCTCGCGGGTTGCACGGTCGCGCACCAGTTCGATGGCCCAGAACACGCCGAGACCACGCACGTCTCCGACCGACGGGTGCTTGTCCTTCAGTTTCTGCAACTCTGGTCCGATGATGTCGTCCCCGAGGTGACGGGCGTGTTCGACGATTTTTTCATCCTTGAAGATGTTGATCGACGCGACCGCGGATGCACACGCCAACGGATGTCCGCTGTAGGTGAGACCGCCGGGGAACTGGCGTTCGCGGAACGTGTCGGCGATCTTCTCGGAAATGATGACGCCACCGAGCGGCACGTAACCCGAGTTGACGCCCTTCGCGAAACAGATGAGGTCGGGCACCACGTTCCAGTGGTCGACGGCAAACCACTCGCCACAACGACCAAAACCGGCCATCACCTCGTCGCAGATCAGCACGATGCCGGTGCGATCACAGATCGCACGCACGCCTGCGAGATAGCCGGGCGGCGGCACGAGGATGCCGTTCGTGCCGACGACCGATTCGATCATGATCGCGGCGATGTTGTTCGCACCCTCGACCATGATGACGTCTTCGAGGTGCTGGAGAGCGCGCTGCGATTCCTCGGCTTCATTCTGTGAATGGAACTGCGAACGATAGGGATAGGGCCCCCAGAACTTGATGACGCCCGGCGACGCAGGCTCGCTCGGCCAACGGCGCGGATCACCCGTCGCTTGGATCGCGCCGGCAGTCGCGCCGTGGTAACTGCGATAGGTGGTGAGAATCTTGTGGCGACCCGTGTGCAGGCGCGCCATGCGCATGGCGTTCTCGGTGGCCTCGGCGCCACCGTTGGTGAAGAACACCATGTTCAAGTCGCCAGGCGCCACCTCGGTGATGAGGCGGGCTGCCTCGCTTCGCGCGTCGTTGGCGTGGATCGGAGCAATTGTGCAGAGGCGATCGGCCTGTTCCTTGATCGCCGCGACAAGTTTCGGGTGCTGGTGGCCGATGTTGACGTTCACCAACTGGCTGGAGAAGTCGAGGTAGCGACGACCGGTGTCGTCCCAGAACCAGGCCCCCTCGCCCCCGGCCACGACGATCGGGTTGATGAGACTTTGCGCCGACCACGAGTGGAAGACGTGCTTGCGGTCGTTCGTGAATGCGTCCGAAGGGCGCGTTTCGAGGCTGGTCATTCCCTCAGCCTAGTGACCGCCGAGATAAGCAGCCCGAACGGCGGGGTCGTCGAGAAGCTCGATGCCCTTGCCCGATTTCACCACGTTGCCGGTTTCCAGCACGTAGGCGCGGTTGGCGCGACGCAGCGCCTGGGCGGCGTTCTGCTCGACCAAAAGGACCGTTGTCCCCTGCTGGTTGATCTCCGTGATGATCGAGAAAATCTGGGCGATGAGCTTCGGCGCGAGACCCATCGACGGCTCGTCGAGGAGCAAGAGACGTGGCCGACTCATGAGCGCACGGCCGATGGCAAGCATCTGCTGCTCACCACCCGACAGGGTTCCACCCAATTGCGAAATGCGTTCGCGAAGTCGCGGGAACAAGTGCATCACCCGTTCCATGTCCTCGTTCTTCGCCGCTGACTTGTGGTCAGCCCGCGTGTAGGTGCCCATCTCGAGGTTCTCACGCACGGTCATGCCCGGGAAGATGCCGCGACCCTCGGGTGACTGGCAGATCCCCAGCTTGACGCGATGGTGTGAGGGCATGTTCGTGATGTCCTGACCCTCGAACTTGATCGAGCCGCCAATGACTGTGCGCAAACCCGAGATCGTGCGCATGGTGGTGGTCTTTCCCGCACCATTCGCGCCGACGAGCGTGACCACTTCACCTTCGTTGACGGTGAACGAGACGCCCTTCAGCGCCTCGATCTTGCCGTAGGCGACGCGGAGATCGGTTACCTCAAGCAGCATCGTCGGGTACTCCCAGGTAGGCGGCAATGACGTCGGCGTTGTTCTGTACCTCTGATGGTGTTCCGTTCGCGATGACCTTGCCGAAGTCGAGCACCACGATGCGGTCGGTCACTCCCATGACGAGGCTCATGTCGTGCTCGATCAGCAGCACGGTGTAGCCCTGCGCGCGAATCCTGCGAATGAGATCCATCAGTTCTTGTTTCTCGGCCGGAGTGAAACCCGCGGCTGGCTCGTCGAGGCATACCAACTTTGGACTTGTTGCGAGCGCACGGGCGATCTCGAGACGACGCTGGTACCCGTAAGGCAGGTTGCGTGCCGCATCTCCGGCACGGTCAGCGATACCCATGAACGTGAGCAGTTCCATGGCCTTGTCGCGACCTTCACGCTCTTCGCGGTGGTGACGTCGCGAACCGATGAGTGCGCCGCCGACGCTGGTCTTGTGGTTCGCATCGGCGCCGACCATCACGTTCTCGACCGCAGTCATGTCGGGGAAGAGTCGGATGTTCTGGAAGGTGCGGGCGATACCGCGCTTTGTGATCTGGAATCGCTTGAGACCGGCGAGGGGCTGGCCGTCGAAGGTGACCGCGCCGCTGGTAGCCGCATAGACGCCAGTGATGACGTTGAAGCACGTCGTCTTGCCTGCGCCGTTGGGTCCGATGAGACCGAGAATCTCGCCGCGGTTGATGCCGAACGTGACGTCGCTCAGCGCGGTGACGCCGCCGAACTGCATCGTCACGTTGTCGACCGAAAGAATGGTGTCAGCCACGCGAGACCTCCTCTGCGCTCTGCCTCGCACTTGCACCGGGTCCCCAGTTCGCCAACCAGCGCTCCTTGCGGATCTTGCGCGGGATCAAGCCCTGGGGACGGAACACCATCACGAGAACGAGCGCGACGCCGAAGACGAACACGCGCTTGTCGGCGAAGCCGCGGAACCTCTCGGGCATCCAGGCGACAACTGCGCCGCCAAGGATCGCACCCCACATGTTGCCCGTCCCACCGAGCACGACGGCGGCGAGGAAGAGAATCGACAGCTGCAACGGGAAGTTGCTGGGGTTGATGAACCGCACCTTGCCGGCGTACAAAGTGCCGGCCAAACCACCGATCGCTGCGCCGATAGCGAACGCCCACAACTTGAATTTGAAGGTGTTGACGCCCATCAATTCGGCAGCGTCTTCGTCTTCACGAACGGCGTTCCACGAGCGACCGACACGGCTGTTCTCGAGGCGGCGCAATAGAAACACGACGACGATGATGACCGTCAGGCCGAGGAAGAAGTACGGCTTGGCGTCGAGAATGCCGAACTTGAGCGGTCCGATGTTCGGCGGTTTGGCGATCTTGCTGATGCCGCGGCTTCCACCCAACCATTCAGCGTTGTTCGCCGAGATACGAATGATCTCACCGAAACCCAACGTGACGATTGCGAGATAGTCGCCGCGCAGACGCAGTGTGGGCGTTCCAAGAATGACGCCGGCAAGCATCGACACCACGACGGCGATCGGCACGCACACCAGCCACGGCAGGTTGGCATGCTGACTGGAGAGAATGCCCACCGTGTAGGCACCAACGGCGTAGAAGCCCACGTATCCGAGATCGAGCAGACCCGCCAGGCCGACCACCACGTTCAGGCCGAGCGCCACGAGGACGTAAATGACCACTTTGTCGGTGATGACGCCCTCGAAACTTGTTCCGGGTGTGTCGACGATCCAACCGAGAACCGGGACCTTTGGCCACCACGGCATCAGGTACAGCGAGATGATGAACACGCCGATCAGCGACCAGCGCGACACTTTGGGCAGGTCGCCGATGCGCTCGCCAACACCCGACACCACGTGGGCGGGTTTCGACGTGAGGCTCTTGAAAGTTTCCGAGAGACTCATACACGCGCCTTTGCAAGCGACTCACCGAGAATGCCGGTCGGTCGGAACATGAGAACAACGAGCAACAGGACGAAGGCGATCACGTCCTTCCATTCGCCGCCGAATATCGCCGCGCCGTAGTTCTCTCCGAGACCGAGAACGAGGCCGCCGAGCAGCGCTCCACGCAGGTTGCCGATGCCACCCAGCACCGCGGCGGTGAACGACTTCACTCCGAGAAGAAAACCGATGTTGAAGCGCGTCTGGTCGTACACGAGAGTGAACATCATGGCCGCAGCGCCAGCCATGACGCCACCGAGCAAGAAGGTGACGAGGATGACGAAGTCGACGTTGACGCCGAGGATCTTGGCGGTTTCGACGTCTTGTGCGACGGCACGAACGCCGCGGCCCAGGCGGGTTCGGTTCACGAAGAGGACGAGCGCGCTCATCATCAAAAGTGCACCGACGATGACCAACACGTAGTCGATGCGCACGTCGGTACCAAAGAACTCGAACAGCACCTTTTTCTCGAGAACTCGCGGAGTTTGGTACTGCTCGCGGTCTCGGGGGCTCCAAATCGCGACTGCTTCCGCAATGGCCGTCGAAGCACCGATTGCCGAGATGAGGAACGCCAGACGGGGGGCTTGGCGCCCCCGACGAAAGATGCGGAGGTACAGGATTGCAAGCGGAGCGGTGAAGACCAGGCCGATGATGAAATTGACGCGAGTCGTCTCGGTGAAAACGAGACTCACGGTGAAGGCGGTCGCAAATGCGAGAACGACGGCCCCCACGGGTTCCCCCGACCCGCGCAGAGGTCGGTAGGCGACGCGCTCCAAGAGCACCGCGCCGGCACCAGATACGACCATCCCACCAACGATGCACGCGAGCAGGATCGCGATGAGTGTGAAACCGGTGCGGTACGGATAGTTGCCCTCTTCGAGGAGTGGAATACCGATGAAGTTCGTTGCCGTGATGAGAGTGGCAAACGTCCCGACCATGAAGATTTCTGAGTGGGCGAAGTTGATGAGACGCAGAACTCCGTACACCAGGGTGTAACCGAGGGCCACGAGCGCGTAGATCGACCCGAGGGCCACACCGGTGACGGTGAGATCCCAGAACGTTCGATAGATCAACCAATCACTCATCAGTACCTCTCAACCCCCGCCTTATTCAACCAGAACCGTAGACGCAAAACGGTCGGGGACCGAAGTCCCCGACCGTTTCACGAATCACAACGCCACGTGAGTGGCGTGATCGGTTTTACTCGATCAGACCCTCGACGACGATCGCGCCACCCTCGACCTTGTAGGAGTAGACGGCGTTGCCAGCGACTTCGCCTGTCTCGTCCCACTTGATCTGCTTGGTCACGCCGGCGGCGTCGTAGCTCTTCAGGAACTCGAGGACCGCAGCGCGGTCAGCGGCACCCGAAGCAATGGCTGCGAGGAACGCATTGGCAGCGTCGTACGCCTCGGCGGCGTAGGTCTGCGGCGTCTCACCAGGGAACAACTCGCCGTAGGCGGCAGCAAAGTCGGCGTTCGAACCACCGTCTGCACACGTGCAGGTGATGATCGAGCCCTCGGCAGCGGGACCAGCGGCCTCGATGAAGCCGACGTCCTTGACGCCGTCACCGAACACGAGCGTCGACTCGACACCCGCGTCGCGGAGCTGCTTGGCGAGCTTGCCCGCCTCGGCGTAGTAGCCACCGTAGAAGATCGCAGCCGGAGCAGCGTCCTTCATCTTCGACACAGCGGCCGAGAAGTCGGCAGCTGCCGGATCAATCGAGTCCGACGCCACGATTGCGTCACCAAGACCGTCGCGGACGATGTCTGCGAGACCCTTGCCGTACTCGGTCGCGTCGTCAATGACACCAACCGACTCGGCAGCAAGCGTGTTCTGGATGTAGGCCACGATTCCGGGGCCCTGCTTGTCGTCACCGGCGAGAGCGCGGTGGAAGATCGTCCAACCGTTGTCGTTCAGTGCCTCGTTGGTGGCCGAAGGAGTGATGATCGGAAGACCAGCCTCGTCGAACAGCGGGTTGACGGCCTTCGACTCACCCGAGAATGCCGGGCCGACGATGCCGAGAACGGTGTCGTCACCAATCGCCTCGGTGGCGAGTGCAGGTGCCTGGTCGGGCGAACCCTGCGAGTCGTATTCCTTCAGTTCCACCTGGCAATCAGCGTTGGCATCGTTGAACTGAGCAACTGCGAGCTCGGCGCCCTTCTTGATGTTCTGGCCGAGGTTGCCGGCGTCGCCCGAAAGCGCACCGAAGAACGCGATTGCAGTGCCCTCTGCGCAGGTTGCGCCGCCGGTAGCGGTATCGCCCTCAGCGGTGGTCGTTTCCTCCGCGGCAGCGGTGGTGTCTTCGGTCGAGCCCGAGTCGTTGTCGTCGCCACAGGCGGCGGCGACGAACGCGAGGCTGACCGCAAGTGCGGCAGCGCGCACCAGACGGGTCTTCTTCATGTTTCTTTCCCCTTTTCCGGCGGTCCCTCAGGACAACCGTCTTGGTTGATGGTGAAAGAAAGGTTACGGGACGTTACATAGCAGCGCAACTGGTGCTTGTGGTCGCCAAACAAAAGCGGCGTGGACAGGCGAATTCAGAGCAGTTTGACGCTGACCGTCAGGGCCTGTGCCCGGAAAGCACCCGATTTCGCCACAGAAACCTTCAATTTGCAACTCTTTCCCGTTCGTGGGGCGACGACCGTGCGGCCAACGACACGACAACCGCCTGACAAGGCGCGCCAGGTGACCTTTCCCTTCGAATTGCTCGTGGCGACCTTGGTCAACAACGCACTCGTTCCGCGACGCATCGCATTCGCCAGCTGGCGCAGGCCGCCCACGACGACAGTAGACGAGACAGCGACCTCGGAGGAGTCGGCAATGGTCGTCGCTTCGACCGTGTACGACACCTTCGTTGCATTCTTCAACTTCGACGCCGTGCACTTGAGAGCGGTCGTGGTGCACACCACCATGCCCGTTGCATCTCTCACCACGTAACCCGTGAAGTAGCCGCTGGGCGCCACGCCAAAAACCCGTGCCTCGGTCCACGTCAACGTGACCCTTTTGTTACCCGGTACCACCGATACGAACACCGGCACGTATTCCCACGGTAATTTCGGTGCGATCGTCGCCGAAGCGGCCGACGCGGCGCTTCCCGCATCGTTCATCGCAGAAACCGTGAACGTGTACTGCGTGCCGACGGTGAGGCCGGCGACAACACACGACAGCTCGGCCCCAGCGGGCGAACACGTCTTCGAATCCGGAGTCGACGTCACCGTGTACTGCGAAATTTCGAGGCCACCATTGTCGACGGGTGCCGTCCATGACACCGCGATCTCACCGTTCCCCGCAACCATCGTCGGCGTTCCCGGGGCCGAAGGTGCAGCACCCGCGGCAATCGACTTGGCCGCCGACGACGCACCAAGCCCGACGCCGTTCGTTGCCGCAACCGTGACCGAGTAGGCCGTACCTGCCGTCAGGCCAATCAACGTGCACGTCGTCGACGTCGATGAACACGTCACCGACGAGGCACCGGTCGCCGCAGCTGTTGCGGTGTACGAGGTGACTGCGCTGCCGCCGTCGGAATCGGGCGCTGCCCACGCCACGGTGATCTCGGTGCGACCCGTGCGTGTCACGGTGACGTCCTTGGGAGCACTCGGCGGACAGTTCGACGTACACGTGTACAGCAGCAGGTTCGGGGAGGGACTCGGACTGTTGACTCTCGGTACCAATGAGAGGATGTCTTTCTTCGCATTGGCAAGGATTTGCGAGGCAATCTCGGCGGGACCCGCCGTCGTCAGCGTTTGCAGCAACAGGGCCGCGGCGCCCGCCACGAACGGGGCTGCCATCGAAGTACCCGAATTGTTATACGACGCGGAGTCCGAATACCTACCTGCAAACGAATCGGCCTTTGCATCGTTGATGCCGTCCCCGTCGGGGTCGTATGTGGCGGGCCACGCCGACTTGATGTTCGTGCCCGGGGCGAAGATGTCGACACACGGACCGTGATTGGAGTACGGCGCCTCGTCATCTTCACTCGTGAAGACTCCGTTGCTGACACCTCCTGTTGCACCGACTGTCACGATGCCCCCCGTGGCGGGGAACTGCTTTGAGGTGCACGCGGGACTCTTCGGACTTGCCGTCGGGTCGATGTATCCGTCTGCATTCGTTGTCGTGCCGTCGTTACCCGCGGCGACGACGACAGGCATCACTGCAGCAAGCGACCTGACGTATGTGTCGAGCGTGCTGTTGAAACGATCGAGACCCAGGCTGAGATTCGCGACTGCAGGGCGGCCCATTGTTCGATTGTCGAGAATCCACTGGATACCCGCACCGAACGCCGAAACCGTGGTTCCGCCGTCACACACGGCATTCGATCCACCGGGGAAAATCTTGATCGGCACGATCGTCGCGTTCTTCGCGACCCCATATGTCGTTCCTGCTGCGATACCCGCGACATGCGTGCCATGACCACAATCGTCGTCGGTCGACGACCCAGCGGCGGGAACCACGTAGCCTGCCGCGACCCGACCCGCGAACTCGGTGTGTGTGCGCCGAATACCGGTGTCGATGACATAGATGTCGACCCCTGTCCCGTCATTGCCGTACCTGAACTTCTGGTCGAGCGGCAATGAGCCTTGATCGATGCGGTCGAGACCCCAATTCGATGTGTAGTGACTCCGCGCGATCTGTTGTTCACTCGCGAGTTTGATGATGTCGTTGGGTTCGACCCAGCGAACTCCGGGACGGCGGGAAATATCGGCGAGTTGATCTTGGTCGAGTTCAGCGACGACGATGTCGAGAACGCCCTTGATCTCGTCGGTGACCACCACTCCCTGGTCGTCGAAGTGATTCGTCACGACGTCGACTGCAGGATCGCCGTTGACCACCACGAGGTATTCGAGATCAGTCGATGCCGCCAAAGCCTGCGGCGAGATTGCGCCAAGACCGGTGAAGAGCGCCGCCGCAACGAGCACGCACCCGAACCGGCTACGAAAAATATTCACACGAAGACGTTACGCGCGTGGCTTCGCTGCCGAGGCACGGACGGTGACGCGCTTCTTGGCGATGCCTTTCGACTTCAACACCAGCACACGTTTCTTCGTCCGCAGAACCAATTTTCCGTTCACCAGGACGTCGACCGATCCGCGAGCCTTCGAGATTCGCAGCAGCACTCGGTCGGGCGTCGCACGCACGATCCTTGCCTGCGGCCGGGACGAATCGAGCGCACCCAATTCACTTGCCCGCAAGCGCAGCGACTCGCTCGCAACGGCTGTCGTCGGTGCAACCGTCGCCGGAACGGTGGTTGTCGGGACGGTCGTCGTCGGAGCAACGGTGTCGGCGGGCACCGTGGTTACTGGCTCCGATGGTGCCGCGGAAGCGGGTGGCGCAGCCGCCGGCTGTGTCGCCGCGGTGGTTGTTGTTGGCGAAGAAGTCGTGGGCGCATCCGCTCCCGACTGGCCGACGGACCCGATGAAGAGAAGAAGGTTCGGTGTGCTCGTGCCCGGGTTGGCGACAACTCCCCGCGTCGCCGACGTTGTCAACAGTCGCGCGACATCAGCGGGAGCAAGCGAGGGGGCTGCTTCGAGCAGAAGCGCTGCCGCGCCTGCGACGTGCGGCGAGGCCATCGAGGTGCCCGAAAGCGTTGCTTCGTCGGCGGGATCGTCGATGCCAGCCGAGAGGACGCCGCTACCCGGCGCGAGAATGTCGACACACGTGCCGTAGTTCGAATACGACGCGCGCGAGTCGTACCGATCGGTGGCGCCGACCGTAACCGCGAGCGGCTCGCTGGCGGGCGAGGCCGTGCAGGCATCCATCGCCGAGTTGCCCGCTGCGACCACCACGGTGATGCCGTCGGCGACCGCACGCGCAACCGCGGAGTTGAGCGCGACCGACGTCGATCCGCCGAGGCTCATGTTCGCCACTGCGGGCACGCCGGCCTGATGATGCGCAACCATCCAGTCGATGCCGGCAACGACGCCCGCAAGCGTGCCTGAGCCGTAACAGTCGAGAACCTTGACGGGCACGATCGTCGCGTCAGGTGCGACGCCGAACGACTGTCCAGCAGCCGTACCCGCCACGTGTGTGCCGTGGCCGTTGCAGTCGGTCGTGTCGTTCGGGTTTGTCGCATTTTCAATCGTGTTGCGACCCTGCGTAACACGGATGCCGAATTCGTTGTGCGTCGCGAGCACACCGGTGTCGATTACGTAAATCGAGACCGCGCGACCGGTGGAACTACGCAAGACCGAACCGTCGAGTGGCAACGCACGCTGGTCGATACGGTCGACGCCCCAAGCACGGGTCGCGACCGGGCGATTTGCGGCGGTGTTGGGAGTGAATGCGACCGGTGGATTCGAGGCCGGTCCCTCACCCGCCACGTTCCGCGCCGTCACGGTGATGGTGTAGGTGGTGCCATTCACGAGACCGCCGATCAAGCAACGCAGGCCGACGGTGCTGCACGATGCGCCACCTGGCGATGCGGTGGCGGTGTAGGAAAGCGTCCCGCTCCCAACGGTCGTCGGTGCCAACCAACTGACATAGCCGGATGCGTCGAGCGCACTCACCGTCACCGAGCGCGGTTCGCTGGGCTTCACGGTCGTGTCGATTGCTGTGAAGTCCCACGAGAGTTTGACTTGACCCTTGGCGCCACCCCAGCCATCGACGGCGATGTAGTACGCGGTTCCCGTTGTCACGTCGATCGAGACACGGCTCCACAATTGCCCGCTCGACAAGGAGTTGTCGTCGTTCACCGCTTTCACGGCGAGCAGACCAAGCGCCGGACCGGTGTACACGCCCAGCAAAGTGTCGAAACTGCTGGTCGTCGCGCCGTTCGTCGAACCGGTTGCGACGACGAGTGAACCATCGGATGGCGCCGTCCAGCGGTACCACAGCGATGCAGATCCACCCGAGCCACCGTGCGTTGGCTCACCCGTCTCGCGAGTCGCGTAGATGTTCGAGCCTTCGACCAGACCCGAAGCACCCGCAATTGCGAGAGCGTTCGCGAAGTTGTCGTTCGCGGGACGCGGCACGGTTGTTGTCGTCGTCGGTGCCACCGTTGTGGTGGTGGGCGCCACCGTTGTGGTCGTTGACGGCACCGTTGTCGTCGATTCAACCGATGTCGTCGGAGAAACTGTGGTTGTGGTGGACGGGACAACCGTCGTGGTTGGCGTCGGGGCGTCGGCCGAGCCGGTGAACAGCAACTTGTTCGGCGAGCCGGGGCCGACCGCGCCGAGGATGTTCGCCGTCGCGTTGGACATCAGACGTGTCGCAACCTGAGCCGGGCTGAGCGTCGGTTCGGCACCAAGGACAAGTGCGGCGGCACCTGCCACGTGCGGCGCGGCCATCGAGGTTCCGCTGAGCGTGCGCATGATCGTGTCACCCGTGTGCGATGCCGACGTAATGCCAACGCCGGGGGCGAAGATGTCGAGACACGTTCCCCAGTTCGAGAAGCTTGCCCGAACATCGTTACTGGAGGACGCGCCAACGGTGACCGCCGTTGGTTCGCTGGCGGGCGATGCATTGCACGCATCGGCGTTCGAATTGCCGGCTGCGACGACGAACGTAACGCCGTCGGCGACTCCGCGTGCAATGGCGGCGTTCATTATTCGAGACTTCGAACCACCAAGACTGAGGTTCGCAACGGCGGGCTGACCTGCGGCATGGTCGGCCACCACCCAATCGATTCCGGCGATGACGACCGACATCCACCCGCTGCCGTTGCAGCCGAGAACACGCACCGGCACGACCGTTGCCGCCTTGGCGACGCCTGCGGTGACGCCGGCGATGGTGCCCGCAACGTGCGAGCCGTGGCCGTTGCAGTCGTTCGTGCCGTTGCCGTCGCGAATCCCGTCGTAGCCATCGGTGACCCGACCGCCGAACTGCATGTGAGTGGCACGCACACCGGTGTCGACGACGTAGGCACGAACACCTTCGGCCCTGTTGTCATACGTGTACGTGCGATCGAGCGGAAGCGCACGCTGGTCGATGCGGTCGATACCCCATGACACCGGCGAAAGTTGCGTGTCGCTCACCCGCACCAGAGCATCGGGTTCGATCGAGATCACGTTCGGGTCGGTCGCCAGCGCGTCGTAGGCGTCGGCGGTGAGATCAGCCGCGAAACCGGTGATCGCTGATCGATAGGGCTGCACGTTGGTCGCGCCAACGGCCGATGCCGCACTGAGCGCGCTTGCGCCGGAACGCAACTGCACGATGTAACGACCGGGCGTCGCCGCGACGCGAATGATGGAGTTGGGTTCGACCGCGACAACGTCAGCATCGGCGCGCAGGCGACGCACGTCGTTCGCATCGAGTGTGGCGACGAAACCTTCGACGGCCTCGGAGAACACATCGGAGACCTCGTTGCCGAGCGCGCGCTCCTTGCGTGCCTTGGCTGCGGCATTGACGTCGGCGTCAAAGGTGACGACGTACTCACCGGCAACGGCCGCCGCGGAGACTGGCGGGGTGACTGGTGCGAGAACGGGGGTGATCGTCACGAGAAGGCCGGCCGTCACCGCGACCGACAGACGCCTCCGAACGTTCTTCACCCGGACAAATGTAGAGAAGGAAGGTAAGAAAGTCCGCTCAGGGGACCCATGTTGTTTGAACCAACCCTCAAGTGTCGTGGAAGTACTGTCAATTGCGATGTCGGCTCGTAAACAGGGGGTTTCGCGGCTGGTGGCGGCGCTGGCGCTGGGCGTTCTCGGCGCATGCGGCGCATCCAACGGCGCGCAGCCAACGATGACAACCGTTGGCCCCACGACAACCGGAACGCGCCCGACAACAACGCTCCCGTCGCTACTCCCGCCCGACGGCACGATTCCTCTTTCCCGGTTGGTTGAGGTCGAGCGAGGTGACGATCTCGTGACGACGGCTCAACGTGCTCTCGAGGCCTGGCGGGGCGTCCCCGCGGAATGCCTCCCGTCGCGAGCCGAAGCGTTGGCAGCCCGCGACCAGTTCATTCGCGTCGAGACGTACCTACGCAACGCGCGGGCCGCGGCCCGCGAACTACGCAGTGCGGGGGCGTTCAAGGCACTGATCGACGTCGAGGCGGCGTATCGGTCGTACGCGGCGTCGCGCGACTTCTTGGTTTGCGGCGAGTCAAAGCCAATCGAGTCGGCGTCGCCCGCGACGTCGACCACGATCGTCAGCGGCACGGCCAAGGGTCTCACTGCCGGCGGCGTTGCCGAAGTCGACCTCACCATCACCGGAACGCCGAAAGTTGACCGTGAATTCACCGTTGCCGATGTCGGGACGCCGTGTGACGGCATCGGCGCGAACACCACATTTCTCGTCAATTCCCAGGACGGCTCGGGACGCTGGGTCATCACCGACGTGATCGTCAACGCGGAAGGTTCAACGAGCGCCCCGATCGTCCCGACCCGGGCGGGGGCGGGCGCAATCGAATACCTCGCCTACTGTGGGACGCTCGACAAGCGCCACGGAGTCGTCACCTACCGCGTGTCGGCCACCGGAGACACCACCACTACGCAGCCCACGCCCACCACCACCGACCCGTCGACACCACTGCAGGTGGTCGCGCTGACGGGCGGTGCATCGATCGTTGTCGACCCACGAGCCACCGAGGTGGCCGTCGAACCCGAAAGCGTCACCGCGTTCCTTTCCGACAACGCAGCCGACGGTGGCGTGGTGATTGCCCGGATGAACCTGGGCGATTGGGTTGCATTGCGCACTTCGGGGGTCACGTGGGTGCCGGTGGGCCCGGGCGACGACGGCCTCGATCTGCGCGTGGTCGGGGCCAAAGTCACCGTCGAACGCACTCTGCCCGTCAGCGCACCGAGTGCATCGACTATTTCGACAGCGACAGCGACAGCGACGTCGGAGTCGATGGTCGTAACGACGGTGTCGACCACACGAGCCGAATCGGGCCGCGACGACGCCGACACCACGCTGTGGGTGGTCATCGCCTTGGTAGTCGTAGCGGCGTTGACCGTTCTCGGCTCGCGCTTGCGGCGCTGATGCTTCAGTCGCCCTGTTCGGCGATCTCGCGGCGCACTTCGTCCATGTCGAGTTCACGCACCGCGCCGATCAGCTGTTCGAGCATGTGCTCGGGCAACGCACCCGCCTGACGGAACACCAGCACTCCGTCGCGGAACGCCATGATCGTGGGGATCGACTGGATCTGCAGCGCGCCAGCGATTCCCTGTTGCGCCTCGGTGTCGACCTTTGCGAACGTGATGTCACTGTGGGCAAGCGACGCCTTTTCGAATACCGGCGCGAACATCTTGCAAGGTCCGCACCATTCCGCCCAGAAGTCGACGAGCGTGATTCCCTCGGCCGTCACGGTCGTTTCGAAGTCGGTCTCGGTCAGGTCCACTGTCGCCATGACGCCGAGGGTAACAGCGCCCCGTCGCCCATCATTCACATCGAGCAGTTGCGGTGGAGAGCAACCGGTTGTTTGCCACACTGATTGCGATGAGCAGCATCGTCGTTTCCGACCTCGCGTATGCACCACCCGGCGCCGACCAGATTTTCTTCGACGTCAATTTCGGGGTGTCACCCGGCGAACACGCCGCAATCGTCGGTGCGAACGGCGCCGGCAAGAGCACGATCCTGAAGATCCTCTCGGGTGTGTACGAAGCCGACGAAGGTGAGTTCACCGTCGGCGGCAGCATGCTCTCGATGACCCAGGACGTCGGCATGTCGCGTCCCGACGATTCGCTGCGCGAGATGCTCGTCGAGCTTGCACCGCGGAATCTTCGTGACGCGGGCCGAGCGTTGATCGCCGCCGAAACCGCGCTTGCCAACGGGACCGACGACGGCATGGGTTACGCCGAGGCGCTGGGGGCGTGGGGCGATCTGGGCGGCTACGAACTCGAGGCGCAGTGGGCTGCTGCTGCTCAGCGCAGCGTGAAGACACCCGTCGATGATTTCGCGCGCCGAAAGGTTTCGGAACTCTCGGGCGGCGAACGCAAGCGGCTGGTTCTCGATCTGTTGCTCACGTCGGGTGCCGATGTGCTTCTGCTCGACGAGCCCGACAACTACCTCGATATTCCCACGCGCGGCTGGCTGGAAGACCAGATCCGTAACTGCAAGTCGACGATTCTCATGGTCAGCCACGACCGCGCGCTGCTCGAGCGTGTTGCGACCAAGATCATCGTCATCGAAGGGGCGGGTTGCTGGGTGCATGGCGGCTCGTACGCAACTTTCCCCGAGGCCCGCGCAAAGCGACAAGAGCAGCTCGGAGACGACCTGAAGCGGTGGGAAAACGAAGAGCGTCGACTGTTCCACCACATGAAAATCATGAAGACCCGCGCAGCACAGAACTTCAAGAACGCGACCAAAGCGAATGCGGCGGAAACCAGGTGGGAGAAGTTCGTTGCCGCGGGTCCTCCCCCGCCGCCGGTACCCGACCAACAGATCCACGTGCGTTTCCGCGGTAGCGACTCGGCGCGTCGTGTGGTGAAATTCGACGACGTCGCCGTGGGCGACCTGTTCTTGCCCTTCTCCGACGAGGTGCACTTCGGCGAGCGTGTCGGCCTGATCGGGCCCAACGGCACGGGCAAGACGCACCTGCTGAATGCATTGCACGGTGAAACCGAATCGCTGGTGGGCAACATCACGTTCGGTCCACGCACGTCAGTGGGCATGTTCACCCAGATCAACGACCGACCCGAATTCAACGGTCGCACCTGCATCGAGATCGTGCGCGACAAGTTGACCGACGAAGAGAAATCGATGCGCGCACTCGCGCGTTATGGACTCCGCAACCAGGCGCGACAGGAATTCCAGACGCTGTCGGGCGGCCAGAAGGCGCGCCTCGAGATTCTGAACCTGGAACTCGACGGCCACAATGTGCTGCTTCTCGACGAACCCACCGACAACCTCGACATCGACTCGTCCGAGGCACTCGAACGCGCGCTCGACGGTTTCGAGGGAACCGTCATCGCGGTCAGCCACGACCGCACGTTCCTCGCCCGGTTCGACCGCTACATCATGATCACCGACGAAGGCGGCGTGTTCGCGCTTCCCGACTTCGACGTTGCGATGAAAGGTCTGGCCGAACCGTCGAAGCTGGCGGCTGTGCGTTTGGCCAAACCCTTGACGGTGGGCTAGCCGCCTCGCACGGGTACTCGTATCCTCGGAACCGTGATCGTGATCGACGCGCAGGGCCTTGCGGCATCGCGACCCAACCGGCCGCTCTTCGCCGGGCTCTCGATCACCGTGTCGACGGGCGACCGCATCGGCGTGGTCGGCCTGAACGGATGCGGCAAGAGCACCCTGTTGCGCATCCTCACGGGCGACCTGCAGGCCGACGCGGGTGAGGTCCGCACCGGTCGCAACGCGCGGGCTGGCGTGCTACCCCAACATCCCGTTCTTCCCGCCGGAACCGTGCGCGAAGCGGCCAGCGCCGGCGTGGAACCGTGGCGCGCGGAAGCCGCGCTGTCGCGCCTCGGAATGGGCGTGATGCTCGACGCACGCACCGACCAGTTGTCGGGCGGCCAGACAAAGCGCGTCGCGCTTGCGACGCTGCTCTGCCGCGAGTGGGACGCCCTCGTGCTCGACGAGCCGACGAACCATCTCGACCTCGACGCCATCACGTATCTCGAAGACACACTTGCGGCGTTCACAGGTGGGCTCCTGCTCGTCACTCACGACCGTCACGTTCTCGACCGGGTCACCACGAAGGTGCTCGAAATCGACAGAGGCCACGCCTACATCCACGAGCCCCGCGGCGTGAACGCCGGGTCGGGTTACGCCGCCTATCTCGCCGCACGCATCGAGCGCGAAGGAAATGCGGCGACGGCCGAACAGGTTCGGCGCAACGCGGCACGGCGCGAGTTGGCGTGGCTGCGCCGTGGTGCACCCGCGCGCTCGACAAAACCGAAAGCACGTGTCGAAGCGGCGAAAAACCTCATCGCTCAACGTGCCGATGGCCCCGCAAGACACGGCGAGATCGGCCTCGACCTCGGCACGACACGACTCGGTTCGAAGGGCGTCGAGCTTCTCGACGTGACGTTCTCATGGCCGGGCAACCCGTCGCCCACGGTCGCTGACTGCACGCTCACCCTCGAACCCGGCGACCGCGTCGGCATCGTTGGCCCGAACGGCGCAGGCAAGAGCACGCTGCTCGACCTCATCGCCGGTCGCATCGAGCCTGTGAAGGGCACCGTCACGCGCGGGTCGACGGTGAAGATCGGTTACTACGACCAACTCGGCCGCGACCTCGACCCGCAGCAGCGCGTGCGTGACGCCGTCATCGGCGACAAGGGTGACCCGTCGGTCGAAGACCTCAACTTGATGCGCAGTTTCTGGTTCGATGGCGATGCACAGTTCGCACCAATCGGCACCCTTTCGGGCGGCGAACGTCGACGGCTTCAACTGCTCTTGACTCTCATCGAACAACCCAACGTTCTCCTGCTCGACGAACCGACGAACGACCTCGACCTCGACACGTTGCGTGCACTCGAAGACCATCTCGAAACGTGGCCGGGCATCGTCGTCGTCGTCAGCCACGACCGCACCTTCCTCGACGTCACCGTCGACGAGGTACTCGCCCTCGGCGGCGACGGTGGCGTGCGGCGCGTGCGTGGTGGGGTCGCCGGCTGGTTGGCCGAACGCACCACCGCTGCGTCGACTTCGAACAAGCCGCTGACGAACCGACTCGCGCCGACCGCACAGGCAGGGAAGCCTAAAACGAAGTCGACGATCAGCCCCAGCACGCTGCGCCGCCAGATCGGCGAGGCAGAACGCGCGATGGCGAAGGCAACCGCGGAACACGACACTCTCAACGCCGAGATCGCCGCGGCAGGCGCCGACCACGTGAGACTCACCGAACTCTCGAACCACCTCGCCGAGGTTCAGGCCGCGCTCGCCGCCGCGGAGTCACGGTGGCTCGACCTCGCGGCCGAAGCCGAGGCCGCGGGCTTGTCCTTCGACTGAGGCTTCACCGACTACCGTCCCTTCAGCTAGGGGGACGCATGGACACCGAGTACTGCCTCGTCGAGAAGAAAAATCACGTGATGACGGTTCGCCTGAACCGTCCCGACCGATTGAACGCCATGCACCCGCCGGCAAACATCGAACTCGGGCGGGTGTTCGACGACTTTGAAGCCGACGACAACATGTGGGTCGCCGTCATCACCGGCGAGGGCCGTGGTTTCTGCGCGGGCAACGACCTGCGCTACCAAGCCGAGGGCGGCCAGCGCGACCCGATGCCACGCGGCTTCGGCGGCCTCACCTCACGTTGGGACATGGTGAAGCCCGTCGTCGCCGCCGTGAACGGTGTGGCGATGGGTGGCGGATTCGAGATTGCTCTCGCCTGCGACCTCATCATCGCCTCCGACAAGGCCGTGTTCGCCCTTCCCGAACCCAAAGTCGGCCTCGCCGCCTTGGCCGGCGGACTCAACCGCCTGCCCCGCCACATCGGGCCGAAACGCGCCCTCGGGATGATCCTGACGGGCCGCCACGTGTCGGCCGAAGAGGGCTACGAACTGGGTTTCGTCACCGCCGTCGTGCCCCACGACGACCTGATGGATCGCACCCAGGAGTGGGTTGACCAGATCCTTGCCTGCTCACCCCTGTCGGTGCGAGCCAGCAAGGACGTCGTCTACCGCAGCCTCTCCATGGGATCCCTCCGTGAATCGATGGAGGCCACCTACGACTCGGTGCGTCGATTGCAGCGCAGCGAGGACTTCATCGAGGGCCCCAAAGCCTTCTCCGAAAAACGCCCACCCCGGTGGAAGGGTCGGTAACGACCCGCTGGAAGGTGGAAGGGTCGGTAACGACCCGCTGGAAGGCGGAAGGGTCGGTAACGACCCGCTGAACGTACACCGCATCATCTCTACTGAGTAGCCTGCACAATGTAGGAACTACTCAGCCCGGGGGTCATGCGGATGTTTGGTATCGGTCTACGACGGACGTGTTGCGCTGTATGCGCAGGTGCGTTGCTTGCCCTCGCCGCGTGCGGCGGTGGTTCGAGTGAAGGCGGCGAGCAGGTGGTGGTCGACGAGTCGACGCCGTCGACCCCGCAATCCGAGACAACGACGACCGAAGCAGTTGCCAAGACCGCCTCGGTGAAGGCACCCGCGCTGTCGTACATTCCCGCGACAGGTGAAGGTGCCGCTCGGCTCTTCACAGTGGAAATGTCCGACTCGACGGACGGCGAACTTCGCGTCGACATCAGCGAGAACGAAGTGGCAGGTGTCGGGGACATGAAGCGCGCCGCGGCATGGAACTCGGTGATCGTCGCTTCACTGTTAACCGGCGCATTGCCTCAGAAGACGTTCCGCTTCGTCGAAGAGGGTTACATCGACGGTCCGAGTGCCGGGGCCGTACAGACGGTCGCGGTACTCAGCCTGCTGCTCGGAGACGAACTTCAGACCGACGTCGCGATGACGGGAACGATCAACCCCGACGGCACAGTCGGACCAGTTGGTGGCGTTCCTGAGAAGTTGTCAGGTGCCGCAGCGGAGGGTTACAAGCGCGTGTTGATCCCAACAGGGTTGCGCAACAGTTACTCGGAAAAAGATGAGGGCTACGTCGATGTCGTCGAACTTGGCACGACACTCGGACTCGAGGTGAAGGAAGTTGCGACGGTCTACGACGCCTACTTCGAGTTCACCGGCAAACAGATACCCCGCTTGTCACCGAGTTCGAACGTCAGGTTGTCGAATGTTGCCTACGACCGCCTGAAGGCGAAGACGAACGAGTTTCTAGCCCGCTACGACACCGTTGTCGAGGAATTTCTCCGGCTGTCGTCGACGATTACCAAGAGCTTCGCCGAATTCGCATCGGAGACGGAAGCCATGGCTGAACGCGCCGCACAACTCTCTACGCAAGGTCTCCAGGCGGGGGCCTACAGCCTGATCCTGACGGCATACGCGCAATTGACGTCGCTCACATTCGCAGGTGAGGCGATCGAACTCTTCGTCACCGATGGAATCGACGGACTCAATTCGAAGATCGCGGAAGCAGAGGCGATCGATACGCGCGTCATCGCGTTCCTCGACAACCTGAAGACCTACGACCCGACAACGGTGAGCGAAGCGGCCTCGTTGATGAACGCATACGGAGGCGTGTTCGACGCCTTCAGTCTGTCGGGCATGGCACTCAGAGGACTCGACGACATCATCGCCGCCTACAACGCCGGCAAGATTTCCCTCGATGACACCGTTGCGGGCCTCACGACGCCACTCATCTACCTCGCGGCGGCCGGCGTTCAGGTCGAAGGGACACAGGCGCTCTTCGACGTCGGTCGCGACCTCGGTGGTCCCGACATCGTCGCCGACGTCGACCTTGCCGGCCTCGCGAACTTGTTCCGCAAGGGGTCGGATGCAAACTGGGAGGCGTTCCGCGCAATCACGGTCGAGAGATACTCCGAGCGACTCAACATCTCGGCGCAATCGGTGATCGACTCCTTTCGCAACAATGACATCGACATTTCGCTGTCACTCAACCAGGCCTATTCGATCGACGGTCTGGCCGACTACCTGGGTGCGGACAAACCCAACGCACAGTTCGCGCAACTCGGCTACGCAATCTCAAACTATTCGCGCAATGCCCAGATCCTGGCGAAATACGAATCTCTCGGTGTACTCGACGAGGAGGGCAACATCGTCGACGTACAGGCCCCGAATGCATTTTCCGATGCCCTCGAGCTCGCGAAAAACCAGCTGACCGCCAACATCGGTCTCTTGCGCGATGCGGGCGTCGAGCCGGCGCTCGAGGTTGGCGGTCTCGAAGCGGCAAACGTCGACCGCGAGGGTGACATTTCTGAAAAGTTCGAGGCGCTGGGCATGTACTGGGGATCATTCCTCAGCGCTCGGGCGCTGGCCTACCTCGCGGGAGTTCAAACGAAAGGGTTGACGCGATGAAGAAAATCACGGTTGCGACTATCACGGTGGCTGCGCTGGCCATATCGGCGTCTCCGGCGTCCTCGGCAGACGTCATCTGCGGCATCTACTACGGCACGCGGGTCTGTACCCCGATCCGCCGAACCGGGCCCGCAAAGCCGACGACTCATCCGACGATGGTCGCGCGGGCCACCCCCAAGAGAGTCGAAGTGGGCAGTTCGGTGAAACTTTGGATGGGGCCAAAGAAGGGCAAGAACGGCTTCGTTTCGGGGGAACTCGTCCGCTTCTTCGACATATACAAGGGCAAGACAAGCGAAATCACGGGAGTCCGCGAAACAATCAAAGGTGGAATCGCACGCTGGGGACGCGAGTACCTCTCGATGCCGGGAGTTGACCCCACCGGAGTGCACCACCTGTGCGCCTTGGGCGAACGGAGCGGAAAACTCGCGTGCGCAAAGGTGACCGTGGTGTGGGGCAAAGGCTCGGCCATCGATGACTCGTACGGCGGCGTCGCGGGCGGTGACTCCTACAAGGGCGTCGAGTCCACCCCGACCACCCCGGCACCCACGACAACGACAGTCCCGGCCACCTCGACCACCGTGGCGAGCGGGTTCGCACCACCGGCGGCCGACGGCGGTTTCAGCACGCCGTCGACTGACTGAAGTTTCGCCGACAAAATCAGGGTTTTTGCCCCGAGTATCCCCCGTTCGAGCCGACGGATCATCTACTTTTTCGGTCATGAAGAAGCGTGACCTCATCCAAGCAGTAGCCATCCACGCCGACGTCGACAACAAGACGGCGGCCAAAGTTGTCGAAGGAACGATCGATGTAATCCTCGCGAATGTCGCGAAGGGTGAAATCGTGAACATCTCCGGCTTTGCAAAGTTCGCCAAGATCAAGCGTCCCGCCCGCATGGCTCGCAACCCAGCGACCGGCGAGCAGATCAAGGTCAAGGCAAAGACAGTTGCCAAGATCACCGCACTCAAGGGCTTCAAGGACATCGCTCTCGGCGTTTCTCCTGCACCGAAGCTCAACACCGTGCGCAAGGCCGCTCCAGCTCCGGCAAAGAAAGCCGCAGCAAAGAAGCCCGCAGCAAAGAAAGTCGCAGCAAAGAAGCCCGCTAAGAAGGGCAAGCGCTAGTTCGCTCCCCTCTCTCTGCGTTACTACGGAAACGAGAAGCCCGGCCGCAAGGCCGGGCTTCTTCTTTTCTCCAACTTCATTCAGACCGTGCGTGATCAGCGGGAGAGCAAGACCCTGTAGTCGTTGCGAAGCATGGGTCGTATCTGGGGTTCGCCGTTTCCATCTGGTACGGCGACCTGCTCGCCGCTATCCGTAAATGAAACTTCGCGAGCGAGTCGACTCGAGATGAGAGTCATGGTGACCTGACCAAGCACCAAAATTTGTTCGTTTCCGGCGAGCTGAGTGAATCCCTCGCCCAACTCGACCACAGCCGTTCGCCCGACGATCTCAACAGCCTCTATGACCCCATCGCCGGCAAGACCCGTCGACAGTTCAACGCCCGATGTGTCGTCGACGGGAACAATTGCGAGAGCCGTCAAGATTTCCCCGGCGTCGAAATCGCTGTCGAAAATTCTCACTCTGCTGACGAGTCCTTCGCCCGAAATGAAATAGAGAATGACCGCACTGACCAGTTTCTCGGTGATCGTCGTCGATGGTGCGACCGTCACGACCGATGTAGTGGGCAGACTCAACTCGAGGCGGTCGGGTTGAAACTTGGCATCGCGGGAGGATTCTTCGACCGGCAAGCCACACCCGGAAAGGACCACCGCGCCGGCTAGTGCGACGCTGGCCAGACCGCCTCCGAAACGCTTCATTGCTCGACCCTCGGCACGATCACAGTGAAACGAGCGCCGCCGTCCGGGCTATCGCCCACCAGTAGATCCCCACCACTCACACGACAGTGCTCACGCGATATCGCCAATCCGAGACCCGTCCCGGGAATCGCAGAATGCCTTTGTGCGCGTACGAATGACTCGAAAATTGCTTCACGTTCGGAAACCACTACGCCGCTTCCCGCATCGTCGAAGTGGATGAGAACTTTGTCGGCGGTCGTCTCGACACGAACTGCGGTCAAACCGCCGGCATACAAGTCGGCGTTTCTACGCAGGTTTTCGAAGGTCTGGATGAGTCGCTTTACGTCGACGAGCACCTCGAACATCTCGGGTGAATCGACCATTACGGGATCGGCGAATATGCAAATATCTTTGTCAATGTTTATCCGAGCGAAGATTGCTTCGA
>JBEAPO010000134.1:0-10108 GCA_041164425.1 Actinomycetota bacterium | reverse complement strand
GGTATGTCGTCGCCCGCTTCGACGGCGGCCACGCGACTGCGAATGTGCGCACCGAAGTACTCGCCGTAGCTCTTGTACGCGTTGATGACCGTGTCGTTGGCCTGACGACCACCGACGTAGGCGACTGCTTCGGCCATCGGCAGAACCCAGTTGCGGAACTTGTCGATGTCCTCGACCGGCGTGCCGAGCATCCAACACATGATCGTCAACGGAACCGGCATTCCGAGATCAGCGACGATGTCGCCGCGTCCGCGTTCGCGGAAACCGTCGACGAGGCCGTACACGAGCGTGCGGATGTCGGTTTCCATCGCTTCGATGGCGGAGGGCTTGAAGATGCGTGTGATGGCAAGACGCTCGGCCGTGTGCGCCGGTGGATCGCTCGACACGAGCACGCCGCTTCCCGGCTCACCGAAGGCGAGGCCCGGCCCGAATTTCGATGACCATGTTGCGTCGTCGCGCAGCGAACCCGCGACGTCGGCCTCGCGGGTCAGGCTGTAGTGCGGGGCGGGTTCGGTTGCGTGGTGCACGGGGCACTCGTCGCGCATCGCGGCGAACATCGCCGGCGGATCGGCTTGGAACTCATCGGACATCAGGCTGAAGGGCACCGTCCTCGCGCCGCTCGCGTCATTCCGCTGCATGCGCCGACACTAACGTCGTCGTATGGTCACACCCGAAAACGAAACACTGCTGAATCTCTCAGGAAAGAACGCTCTCGTCACGGGTGCGGCGAAAGGTATCGGCAGGGCAATCGCCGAACGCCTCGCCGCGGCGGGTGCCAACGTCACGGTGGCTGATCTCGATGCCTCCGGCGAGGCAACAGCGAAGGACATTGGCGGAACGTTCGTCACCTGCGACATCACCAACGCTGATCAGTTGTCGGCAGCCGTGACGGCGGCTGCGCGCGGTGGCAACCTCGACATTCTCGTGAACAACGCGGGCATCTACCCGACGACCGGCCCCATCGACAAGGTCGCCGACTCGTTCGTGACGAAGATGCTCGAGGTGAACGTACGTGCCCAATACAGCGCGGCTCGCGAGGCGGCCCGGGCGATGAAGAACGGTGGAGCGATCGTCAACCTTGCGTCGATCGCAGGTATCCGCGGTGGCGCGAACATCACCGCCTACTCCGCCTCGAAGGGCGCAGTAATCGCGCTGACCCGCGCGTTCGCGAACGAACTCGGGCCGCGTGGCATCCGCGTGAACGCGATCGCCCCCGGCATCATCGACACCCCAGGAGTTCAAGAGCAGATGGCTCCACTAAAGGCGGGTGGGCTCGACATCGATGCGGCCATCGCGGCCAACCCGCTGCGCATCGCCGGCCAGCCCGATCACATCGCCCGCGTCACTTTGTTCCTCGTCTCGGAACTCGCCGCCTTCGTCACCGGCCAGACGGTGGTAGTCGATGGCGGTGCAACCGCCTGAGCAGAAAAAGATGGCGGTGCAACCGCCTAGATATCGACCTCGTTGTCGAGGCGCACGCCCGTGGAGTACAGGCCCACGTTGCGAATGAAGAGGTCGTGGACACGACGCATCGTGTTGGCAAGCGTGGCCGAACTGTGGGGTGAGATACGCGCCGGCGAGTCCCAGAGGGGATTGTCGACCGGCAGCGGCTCTTCTGAAGCGACGTCGAGTGCAGCGCCACCCAGGTGGCCCGACGTGAGGGCCTGCATCAAGTCGGGTTCCACCACAGCGGTGCCACGACCGACGTTGACGAAGAAACAGCCGGATTTCATCGCGGCGAACGCGGCGGCGTCGAAGAGGCCCGTCGTGTCTGCATTCGACGGAACTGCGGCAACCACTGCATCGGCATCGGCGAGAACGTCGTGCAGATCGTCAAACGACACCGTGCGTGCGACGCCAGCCGATTCGGAAGCAGCCGACCGGCGCACGGCGGCGAGATTCACATTGAACGGTGCGAGCAGGCGAGCAACTTCCTGGTTGATCGGTCCGTAGCCCACCAGCACGATGTTCGTATCGGACAAGGCGCGACCGAAGGCCGGGTACCAACGATGCTCGGCTTGCTGTGCGGCTATCTGGGGCAGGCGCTTCCAGTGCTCGAGAATTCGTGCGATGACGAACTCGGCGATCTCTGTCGCGGCCGTACCCGCGCCGTTCGTCAGTCGTATGCCGCGCTTGCGCAGTTCGTCGAGCGGTATGTGATCGTGGCCGGTCTTCAATGAGTGAATCCACTTGAGATTCGGGAACGCGTCGAATATGTAATCGGGCATGTCGAGGATGAAGGCGATCTCGACATCGTCCATGCGTTTGCGTTCCGATTCACCGAGATCGTCGGGTGTGCGGTCGCGCATGTCGAGCATCGGATGGTCGGGGAGTGCGTCGGTGATACGCGAGGGACCGCGACGTTCCTCGATCTGTGTCGAGTCGACGCCGGCGAGGTAGCACACCGCGATCGTGGGCAGGTGTGGCATGGACCCGACCCTAGATCTCGAACCTAGATCTCGACCCGCGAGCCGACCTCGAACACGCGGTCGGTCGGCAGGTTGAAGAAGCGCACGGCGCTGTCGGCGCCGCGGTTCAACATCACGAACAGATGCTCTGCAAGGGGGTTCATGCCGGGGGCCTTGCCGGCCACGATCGACTCGTGGCCGATGAAGTAGGTGACGTCATCGGCGTTGTACTCGAAGCCGGGGTGGTCGATGCGCTGCAACGTCGCAGGAACGTTCGGCTCGTCCATGAATCCGAACCGCAACTGCACCTGGAAGACGCCCGGCGCGACTTTGGTGATGATTGCGCGTTCTTCCGGGGCAACGCGGGGCTCGCCAGCCGTGTCGACCGAGACGATGAGGGTCGTCTTGTGGAGCACCTTGTTGTGTAGCAGGTTGTTGACGAGCGCTGGCGGGGCCTTGCCGAAGTCCTTGAACATGAAGACCGCCGTGCCCTCGACGCGGGTCATCGACTCGACTCCGTCGAGGAACGGACGGATCTCTTTCTCGCCGCGATGAATGCGCTGAGCGACGAGTGCGCGTCCGCGTCGCCACGTCTGCATCTGCACCATCAGCAAGATGCCGACGGCGAGTGCGAACCAGCCACCGTGGGGGATCTTGACGAGGTTCGCGCCGAGGAACCCCATCTCGATGATCAGCATCGGAGTGCACACGAGCATTGCCTTCGCGCCGCTCCAGCCCCAGCCGTCGGTGAGCACGCGGTAGAAGATCAGCGTCGTTATTGCCATCGTCATCGTCACCGCGATGCCGTAGGCCGCCGCCAGGTTGCTGGCCGTCTGGAAGCCGATGACGAGGCCAACGCAGCCCACCATCAGCAACCAGTTCACCAGCGGCACGTAGATCTGGCCGTAGTGCTTGCTGGACGTGTGGACTACCTTGATGCGCGGCAGATAATCCATCTGCACGGCCTGTGCGGTCAGTGAGAACACACCCGAAATCAACGCCTGAGACGCGATGATCGTTGCCAACGTGGCGAGGATGACGATCGGCAGGACGATCGATTCGGGGACCATGCGGAAGAACACGCTCTCGATGTCCTCGGGGTTCCTCAGAAGGAAAGCGCCTTGGCCCCAATAGGTGAGAACGAGTGAAGGCAGCACCATGCCGTACCAGCCGAACATGATCGGCTTGCGGCCGAAGTGGCCCATGTCGGCGTAGAGGGCTTCACCGCCGGTGACGACGAGGAAGATCGACCCGAGCGACAAGAACGCGTGACCCGGCTCGTGCGTGAAGTACTTCACTGCGTAATAGGGATTCACCGACTGGATGATGCCCGGGTCGGGGATCACCTTCGAGAGTCCCACGATCGCAAGCGTGGCGAACCACAGCAACATGATCGGGCCGAACACTTTGCCCACGGCACCCGTCCCGCGCCGTTGAACGACGAAAAGGCCAAGCAGAATGACGACGGCGATGGGTACGACCCAATCGGTGAACGACGTCGACACTTCCTCAAGGCCCTCGACGGCGCTCAAGACGGAAATCGCAGGAGTGATGATGCCATCGCCGTAAAGAAGCGCAGTTCCGAAAACTCCGAGCGCGACGAGAAGGCTGCGACGTCGGCTTCGCTTCCTGTCAGTTTCCGCGTCGCTGCTGACCAGTGCCGTGAGGGCGAGGATGCCTCCCTCGCCCTTGTTGTCGGCGCGCATGACGAACATCAGGTACTTCACCGAGATGATGAGGATGAGGGCCCAGAAGGCGAGCGAGCAAACACCGAACACGTTGATCCGGTCGACGGTCATGACGTGTGACTTCTCGGTGAAGGTCTCTTTCAACGAATAAAGCGGGCTGGTGCCGATGTCTCCGTAGACCACTCCCAGTGCGCCGAGCGCCAGTGCAACGGTGCCAACTTGGTGGCCCCCACCGTGTTGGTGATCGTGGTCGTCTTCGCGTGGCGCGACGTCGATGTCGGGCTGAAGGGCCTGCACCTGTTTGGCGAGTTCGACGGATTCCCGTCCTGCTGTCTGGTCAGAGCCCACGAATTCCCGAGGCTACTGCCGCACCGCCGGGTTGGGAAATGGTGACGAGCGTCCCCTGCCGCGTCGGCATGTCCTCGTTACGTTGCGCCCAATGGTGAAGAAACTGGGTCTCCTGATGGGCGTGTCGCTAAGTGTCGTCATCGTCGCGGGCTGCACGAAGTCGG
The DNA here is from genome assembly GCA_041164425.1 of Actinomycetota bacterium. Taxonomy (GTDB): domain Bacteria; phylum Actinomycetota; class Acidimicrobiia; order Acidimicrobiales; family Ilumatobacteraceae; genus F1-20-MAGs119. Next base: position 5,500 of record JBEAPO010000134.1, on the reverse strand, counting down.
CCGACAAGTCGCCCGAGGTGTTGTCCAAGGGGCTGCTTGACATCACCGACATGCCCGGCGAGTGGGCGGAAACCCAGCGTGACGTGTTCGAGTTTCGTGGCGCCGAGAACCCATCCATAGATCCGTCCACTTGGTGTCCCGACGGGGCCGGCCAGGCGGCAGGACTCGAGTCGCTCGCCGGCGATGCCGGTGCGGATGTCGAAATGCAGATGCAGGCCGATGGTGACGAAGTGCCCCGCCTCATGCGGTTGCAGGCGTGGCGGAACGATTCGGTGCGCGAGTACTTCGAGCAGGTTCTCACGGTCGTCAACATGTGCGACGGCGCGAAGTGGACCGAGGAGCCCGGTGTGACTCAGGAAGTGTGGAAGATCGACGGTCCCGACGTCGGCGACGAATCAGTGAGCTGGGGAACTGATCTCTTGCCTCCGCAGGGAAAAGAGATGGCGAGGTCGACCGGCCACACGACCGTCGCGCGCATTGGTGAAGTGATCATGGTCTTGCAGATCGGCGACTTCAAGACAGCCTCGATGTCCACCACACTCAATGATGAGGAATGGCGCGAGATCGTTCAGCGTGCGGCCGACAAACTGGCCGACGCCTGAGAACCGCTTGTGTCCGAAAACCATGCTTCGGCAAGCAGCGCAATCGAGTGCACGCGCGACGACGTGCGGTCGGCGTGGTGCGCGGTGATGATCTCATTTGCACCCGTTGCCGCCGCGAACTCGTGGAGTTTGCGCACCACCGCGTCGGCCGTGCCGACTGCCGAGTAGCGGAAGACCAGATTGAGGTACGCGCCACGCGGCGACGTCAACAACTCTTCGGCTTGCTCGTCGGTCATGCGGTTTCCCGGCGGACTGAACAGCGCCTTGGCGAAGGTGCGACGACGGCGTTGAAATTGCCGCTGTGCGTCGTCGTCGGTGTCGGCAGCGATGACGCTGTGTCCGCAGATGAGATACGGGGCATCGAGTTGCGCCGATGGTTCGAACCGCGAGCGGTAGATGTCGATCGCCTCGAACAACGAATCGGGCGCGAAGTGTGAGGCGAACGCAAAGGGCAGGCCGAGGGCCGCTGCCAGCTGCGCACCGAACATCGACGACCCGAGAATGTAAAGGGGCACGTTCGTTCCGCGACCGGGCGTTGCCACGACGTTCGCCACACGTGAGGTGTCGGAGAAGAACGCCTGGAGTTCGAGAACGTCCTGCGGGAACCTTTCCGATGACCGCGGGTCGCGGCGCATCGCCATGAACGTCGTTTGGTCGGTGCCGGGTGCGCGACCGAGACCGAGGTCGATGCGGCCCGGGTGAAGTGCGGCCAGGGTTCCGAACTGTTCGGCGATGACGAGCGGAGAGTGGTTCGGCAGCATCACGCCCCCCGCACCCAGGCGAATCGAGGACGTGTGGGCAGCCACGTGGGCGATCAACACTGCGGGCGACGACGAAGCGATGAACTCGGAGTTGTGGTGCTCGGCATACCAGACCCGCTCGTAACCGTGGGTTTCGGCGGCTCGGGCCACGGCGACACAGCCGGACAGGCTCTCGCTGATGGTTTCGCCGTCGCCGATCGAGGCGAGGTCAAGGATTGACAGCTTCGGCCGGGTCATATTCGACAGGCTACGTGTTGCACGGGGGGCGTCGCGGGGTCATGATGAGGGTGTCGACCGCGGGGCGTTCGGCTGAGTGAAAAGGGGGTCGGCGATGACCGACGTGCTCGACAGCAAGCAGTCAGGCGAACGCAAGCCGTGGTTCCTGAAAGGAAACTACGCGCCCGTCGCGAACGAGGTCACCGACTTCGACCTGAAGGTCACCGGAGCGATTCCGAAGGGTCTCTCGGGGATGTACCTGCGCAACGGGTCGAACCCGCAGACCGGTTACACCGACCACTGGTTCTTCGGTGACGGAATGGTCCACGGCGTTCGCCTCGAGGGCGGCGAGGCCAAGTGGTACCGCAATCGCTACGTGCGAACGACGAAGTTCGACAAGAACCTCGATGCAATGGACCCCGACTGCATGTTCGACCCGACGGCAAGCGCGGCGAACACGCACGTGCTCGGTCACGCCGGTCGCATTTGGGCGCTCGAAGAGGGCCACTTCCCGTGGGAACTGTCGCGCGAACTCGACACGATGGGTTGCGACGACTTCGGCGGCAAGTTGACGACCGCGTTCACAGCCCACCCGAAGCTCTGTCCCGAGACGAACGAACTCCACTTCTTCGGCTACTCGCCGATTGCCCCATACGTCACGTACCACGTTCTCGATGCAAAGGGACAGCTCGTTCATACGGCGCCGATCACGACGCCCAAGGGCACGATGATGCACGACTTCATGATCACGCGTGACCACGCGATCTTCATGGACCTGCCGGTCGTGTTCGACCTCGACAAGGTCGCTCAGGGTCTGCCGCCGATCGGTTGGGATGACACGTACGGCGCGCGCATCGGCATCATGCCGCGCATGGGAACCGACGCCGACATCCGTTGGTTCGAGGTCGATCCCTGTTACGTGTTCCACCCGTTGAATTCATACGTCGAGGGTGATGAGGTGATCTGCGACGTCGGGCGTCACGCGACGATGTGGAAGCGTTCGATGGACGACTTCGATCCGTCGTACATGTGGCGCTGGACGTTCAACCTGAAAACGGGTGCGGTGAGTGAACAGCAGTACGACGACTGGGCCCACGGATTCCCGCGCGTCGACGACCGTGTCGTTGGTCTGAAGCACCGCTACGGCTGGGCCGCAGGCGCACGTGAGGGCAAGGTCGGTGCGATGGACGCGGCGGGCGTCGTCGCCAAGTACGACATGAAGGATGGGTCGAAGACGGTTCACGACTTCGGTCCGTACGCACATCCGGGCGAGTTCGTGTTCGTGCAGGATTCGGCCAAAGCCGGCGAAGACGAGGGTTACGCGATGGGCTTCGTGTACTACAGCGACACCGAAACTTCAGAGCTCGTCATTCTCGACGCGTCCGACATGGCCAAGACCCCCGTAGCTCGCGTGCACCTTCCGCAACGCGTGCCGTTCGGCTTCCATGGAAGCTGGGTCGACGACTCGATCATGTCGTAGGTTGGTCGGCGCATGAGCAGCGCCGTTCCCGAGTTCACGCAAACCGACGACGCGTTGGTTCGCGACCCGCGCGCGTTGCGCAACATCCTCATCGGCATGATCACCGCGCTCGTCGCGGTCATTGCCGCGATGTCCGGCCTGAACGTGGCCCAACAACAGATGGCCACGGGCCTCGGTGCGTCGCAAAACGGCGTGCTGTGGATCATCAACTCCTACACGCTCATGCTCGCGGCCAGCCTGCTACCCGTCGGCGCGATCGGTGACCGCTGGGGCCGTAAGAAAGTGCTGGCGACGGGTCTCGTCGTCTTCGGTCTGGCCACGGCGGCTTCGCTTTTTGCGAATTCGACCACGACGATGATTGCGGCGCGAGTGGTTGCCGGTGTCGGCGCGGCGATGATCATGCCGGTCACCCTGTCGATCATCACGTCGAGCTTTCCGCCCGAGAACCGCGGCAAAGCGATCGGCATCTGGGCGGGCTTCGCCGGCGGCGGAGGAATGATCGGTCTCTTCGTGTCGGCCTTCGCGCTCGACGTTCTCTCCTGGCGCTGGGTCTTCGCCATGCCGCTGGCCCTCGTCGGCGTGTCGATGTACTTCACCGGCCGTTACGCCCCCGAATCGCGCGACGACAGCGAGCATCCGTTCGACGTGGCGGGGTCGGTGTTGTCGCTACTGGCCGTCGGCGGCGTCGTCCTGGGTGTTCACGAGGGCCCGGAACGCGGATGGTCCGATCCGTTGACCCTTGCGGGTCTCATCGTCGGCGTTGTTTCGTGCGTTGCGTTCGTTGCCGCCGAGCGTCGCCACGTCAATCCGTTGCTCGACGTGAGGCTCTTCCGCGACCGACGTCTGTCATCGTCGACCGTCGGGCTCGTGATCCTCTTCGCCGCGATGTTCGGTGTCTTCTTGGTGCTGTTCCCGTTCTTCCAGGCCGTCCTTGGGTGGTCGTCGCTACGGTCGGCCAGCGCGATGCTGCCGATGATGTTCGTGATGATGCCGCTGTCGACCAATGCGCCGAAGATCGCCGCGCGATTCGGCCGACGAGCCACGATGACAACAGGTTTGATCTTCTTCACCGGTGGACTCGTCGTCATGGCCGCGTTCGCCACGGTCGAGCGCGGCTACTCGGCGGTGCTGCCCGGTCTCATTCTCATCGGACTCGGAATGGGTCTCACCATGACCCCGGCAACCGAGGCGATCACCGAAAGCCTTCCCGCGGAGAAGCAAGGCGTCGCATCTGCGATCAACGACACGACACGCGAACTCGGCGCGACTGTCGGTGTTGCGCTTCTCGGTTCGATCCTCAGCGCCGGTTTCCGCGCGTCGATCGACGGCAAACTGGCCGACCTGCCGGAGGCGATTCGCGAACCTGCGGGCGACGGCCTGGCCAGCGCATTCGGCGTCGCTGCCGGCGCGGGCAAAGATGCGCCACGCATCATCGACGCTGCGCAACACGCTTTCGTCGAAGCGTGGGTCAACTCGATGTGGCTCGGCGCCGGCCTCGTTGCGCTCGCTGCCGTGTACGTCGCTGTGCTCGGCCCGCGAACAAACAGCTCGCGGCGCGGTTAGCGACGCGAGAAGAGTTTCTTCAGCAGGCCGCCGCCGTCACCCGAGGTCGCCTCGCGGCACCGACAGCGTTCCGATGCGGGAACATTGCCGAGCACCTGTTCCACATGGGCGCCGCAACCCGCCCAGCCGGCCTTGCCGCATTTGTTGCATGTCACGCGTCTGCACATACCCCCCAGGGTATCATGGTCGGGCGGAATGTCCCGAGCGAACGGTCATCGACGTGGCGATCCTGTGGCGATGGGATCAGTTGACTATCCGCAGGGCAACCGCCTCCTCGGCAAGGTGGCATTGGTATCCGGTGCGGCACGCGGCATGGGTGCAAGTTTCGCGCGGGCATTGGTGGCCCAGGGGGCGAGCGTCGTATTGGGCGACGTGCGAGATGAAGAAGGTCTCGCAGTCGAGGCCGAACTCGGCGAGGCCGCTACGTTCGTTCACCTCGACGTGACGAACCGCGACGACTGGCAACACGCGGTCGACACGGCGGTCGCACGATTCGGCAGGTTGAACGTGCTGGTCAACAATGCCGGCATCCTGACGGCTGGAAGCATCGACAATTTCTCCCGAACCGAATGGGATCGAGTCCTCGCGGTGAACCTCAGCGGGGCGTTCAACGGAATCCAAGTGGCTCTTCCCGCACTGAAGACCGCGGCTCCATCGTCGATCATCAACATCTCGTCGACCGCAGGGTTGAAGGGGTACGGGGGTCTCGTCGGCTACGCGGCGGCGAAGTTCGGTCTTCGCGGCCTTACCAAGGCGGTTGCGCTCGACCTCGGCGAATCGGGGGTGCGGTGCAATTCCATTCATCCCGGTGCGGTGTTGACGCCCATGACCGACGGCATGGACATGTCCCAACCCCACGTGGCGATGAAGCGGGCGGG
>JBEAPO010000133.1:0-36197 GCA_041164425.1 Actinomycetota bacterium | reverse complement strand
ACGGTCTCGCGGGCGGTTCAGCTCTGCTGTCGTTCCTTGCGTACACGATCATCGCGTATTGGGCTTTCCGCAACCCCGAGCTGTACGGACTCGTCAACCCGCTCGACCTCGCGGTTCTCGCTGCGGCGTTCGCAGGCGCGTGCGGGGGCTTTCTGTGGTGGAACGCGGCGCCCGCCAAGATCTTCATGGGCGACGTTGGATCGCTCGGTATCGGCGCGGCCCTCGGGTTGCTCGCTGTCACGACCAACACTCACTTGTTGCTGGTTCTCATCTGTGGCATCAACGTGTTCGAGGCCGGCTCGGTTGCGGTGCAAATGGGAGTCTTCAAGGCTTCAGGACGCAAAAAGCGGCTGCTGCGCATGTCGCCGATTCACCACCACTTTGAACTCGTCGGGTGGCCCGAGACAAGCGTGATCATTCGATTCTGGATCATCCAGGGAATCTGTGTGGCCACGGCGCTCGCACTGTTCATCGGCGACTTCACCCGGCAGGTGGGCTGAAGTTGAAGGCACTGGTATTCGGCCTAGGTATCGCCGGAACCGCGGTTGCGCGCGCGCTCGCGGCCCGCGGAATCGAACCCGTTCTCGTCGACGACAACGATGACCAAGCCCACGTCACACTGGCAGCGGAACTCGGTGCGAGCCTGACCATCGCGCCGGACCTCGGGACTCTGTCGAGCCTTGTGAAGGAGGTCGAGTTCGTCATGCCCGCACCTGGTGTTGCCGAGTCGCATCCACTTTTCACCGTCGCGAACGACCTCGGCCGCGAGTCGTTGTCGGAGATCGAGCTCGCGTACCGCTGGGAACAAGAGCGTGTCGGAGGACCCCGTCCGATGATCGGCATCACGGGTACCGACGGCAAGACAACGACGACACTGCTCGCCGCGGCGATGATCCGCGAATCGGGCCGACGGGTCGCCGCGGTCGGAAACACCGAGACGCCACTCATCGCCGCTCTCGACGAAGAGGTCGATGCGTTCGTCGTCGAGTGTTCGAGCTTCCGTCTCGCCCTCACGCGCGACTTTCGTGTCGAGGCCGGGGCATGGCTGAACCTCGCTCCCGACCACCTCGACTGGCACCGCGACATGGCGTCCTATCGCTCGTCGAAGGCGCGCATCTGGGCAGCCGCGACCGCAACCGACGTGGCGGTTGCGCCGTCTGCCGATCCGTCGATCGTGGCAGCGGCCCGCGCAACGCGCGCGAAGGTTGTGACTTTCGGGTTCGGCGACGGCGACCTCTACGCGTGTCGTGACGGTCGGCTGATCGCCACCGGGTCGGAAATCATCGGTTCCGACGAGATGCCGCGCGCACTCCCGCACGACATCACCAACTCTCTGGCGGCGGCGGCGACGGTGCTCGAGTCGGGCATCGGTTCGATGAAAGGCGTCGCGGCCGCTCTGGCAACGTTCAGGCCGTCGCACCACCGCATTGAGTTCGTCGCCGAGTCGGCGGGTGTGTCGTGGTTCGACGACTCGAAAGCAACTTCGCCGCACGCCGTCGCGACGGCACTGCGGGCATTCCCATCGATAGTTCTCATCGCGGGTGGACGGAACAAGGGTCTCGACCTTGCGGGCATCGCCCGGGTCGGGACTTCGGTCAAGGCGGTGGTCGGGATCGGAGAGAGCGGAGCGGAAGTTGTCAGCCACTTTGGTGGGCGCTGCCCCTCGGCGACCGCTGACTCAATGGCCGAGGCGGTCGAGCGTGCTGCGACCTTTGCTTCGGCCGGCGACGTGGTGCTGTTGTCGCCGGGCTGCACCAGTTTCGATTGGTACCGCAACTACGAAGAGCGCGGGCGAGATTTCGCCCGCCTCGTGCGCGAACACGTTGCCGAGACGATCGCTGACGCGATCGGAGAGGGTGGGCATCAATGACTTCGACGATGAAACCTGCAAATCTCGACCCCGAAATGAAGGGGAACATGTCCGTTGCCGAGCGTCGACGCGCGACCCTCGAGCGCACCGGTATCGCCGAGAACCGCAAACTCACGTCCGGGCCGCCGCCCGCGGCGTTCTTCGGCATACTCGCGATCACGATCGTGCTGGTGATGTTCGGTCTCGTCATGGTGCTGTCGGCGTCGTCGGTGTCGATGCTCCACAGCCGCAACTCGCCGTTGTACATCTTCAACAAGCAATTGTTCTGGGCGACGATCGGCGCTTTCGTGATGTTCTTCACCTATCGCATGCCGTATCTGGTCTGGCGAAAGTGGGCGCCCGCCATCTTCGGAATCGGAGTTGTCGGGATGTTCCTCCCGTTCGTGCCGGGTTGGGGCGTCGAGGTGCGCGGTGCCAGGGCCTGGGTGGGAACTGGCGTCCTCGGTTTCCAGCCGTCCGAGTTCCTGAAAGTCGCGATGTTGCTCGTGTGCGCGAAGGTTCTGTCCGAACGTTTCCGCGAAGTCGACGATCTTCGGCGCACCTTCGGACCAGTTCTCGTGTTCCTGTTGATCGCCTGCAGCCTCTGTGTCATTCAGAAAGACCTGGGAAGTGCGATCGTGTTCGCCGCGATTGTGTTCGGTGTTCTCTTCATCGCCGGTACGAAGGTGTCGGTGTTGATCACCGCGGGTGGTCTCATCGGCGCCGCAGGTGTTGTCGAAGTCATGCGGGTCGGCTACCGGCGCGACCGTTGGACGGCGTTTCTGAATCTGGACGAGACGAAACTGCACGACGGGTATCAGGTGTACCAGTCGCTCATCAGCATTGCGAACGGCGGCGTGACGGGTGTGGGTGTCGGCGAGGGTGCCGGCAAGTGGGGCTACGTGCCGTTGGCCCACAGCGACTTCATCTTTGCGATCATCGCGGAGGAATTCGGCCTGCTCGGCGTCATTGCGGTCCTCGGTATGTTCCTCGGACTCGTACTTTTCGGCATTCAGGCGGCTCTCGGCGCGAGAGACGTCTTTGGGGCCCTGATTGCTGGTGGAATTACGTCATGGTTCGCGGTCCAGGCCTTCATCAACATCGGTGGGGTCACCGCGACGATGCCGGTCACCGGCCTCACGTTGCCGTTCATCTCCTACGGAGGCAGTTCGCTTCTCGTGTCGATGGCGGCGGCCGGTCTGTTGCTGAACGTCGCACGCAACATGAAGTGAGTCGTTCGTGACATCCGTCGTCATCACGGGCGGCGGCACCAGCGGCCACGTGCTTCCCGCTCTCGCCATCGCCGAGATGCTGGAGGAGCGGGGGGTCCCGGCCGGCAACATCCACTTCGTCGGCACCGTGCGCGGCGTCGACGGTCAACTATTGGGTGAGACCGATTACCCGCACACATTGCTGCCCGTCACCGGTCTCAAGCGTTCGTTCTCGCCGTCGGCAATCGTGGCCAACCTCGGAACGGTCGGCCGGCTCATCTCCGCACGCCGTCGCTGCAAGAAGTTGCTCGGCGCATTGTGTCCCGACGTTGTCGTGTCGGTTGGTGGTTACGGCAGCGTCGCGGCGATGTGGGCGGCACGCCGGCTCGGTATTCGCACGGTCGTCGTTTCGTACGACTCGCGCCCCGGTCTCGCAACCCGGCGCCAGGCGCGGCATGCCGACACCGTCACCGTGGCCGACCCGACGTCACCGCTCGATGACGCGGTTGTCACCGGTGCTCCGGTGCGGCGAGCAATTCGCATGCTCGACCGCGCGGGTGAACGCACGTCGTCGCGCCGATTGCTCGGCTTGCCCGCCGATGCGTTCGTCGTGGGTGTGGTCGGTGGCTCGCTCGGTTCAGGGCTTCTGAACGAAACCATCGCGAGCCTCGCGGCGGATGTGCCCGCCGATCTCACCGACGTCGTGTGGTACCACGTGACCGGTCCGCGCTTTTTCGACACCGCGCCGGCCCCGGACGCTTCGAGTCGGTGCATCACGGTTGCGTACCAATTCGACATGGCCGCGCTGTACGCCGCGTGCGACGTGATGGTGACCAGGGCCGGTGCGAGCACCGTCGCCGAACTCGCCACGGTGGGTGTTCCCGCCATCATCGTGCCGTGGGCGGCAGCCGCGGAGAACCATCAGGAACACAATGCCCGTCAACTCTCCGGAGTCGGCGCCGCAACGTTCCTCGCCGAGGCGGACCTGAATCCGGCCCGACTCGCCGACGAGGTGCGTCAGCTGCGCATCGACAGCGGGCGTCACGAACGTATGAGTCTCGCAGCGCGTGCACTGGGTGATGCGCATCGCGGTTCCGCACTGGTTGACGCGATCCTTGGTGACACACCCTCACTGCGATCGAATGCTCCGTCGCTCGACGTTCGACGTCGTCTCCACGTAGTCGGAATCGGGGGCCCCGGAATGAGCGCGCTCGCACGGGCGCTGCACGGTGCGGGTCACGTCGTGTCGGGAAGCGATGTGCGTGAGAGCGACGTCGTGGCAGCGTTGAGGTCCGAGGGGATTGAAGTCCACGTGGGTCACCGCGCGTCCTTCGTCGACGGCTGCGACGCAGTGTGTGCGTCGTCGGGCGTGCCGGCCGACAACATCGAAATGGCAGCCGCGCGTGAACGCGGGATACCCGCGCTCTCGCGTGCCGAAATGCTGACAGCGCTGTGCGCTTGTGCGCCGACGATCGCCGTTGCGGGAACGCACGGCAAGACTTCGACGACGGCAATGCTCGCGGTGATGCTGGGTGGCGAGACGGGTGGTTGTGGTTTCGTGGTCGGCGGAGACGCACCCGACCTGCGCACCAATGGTGCGTGGTCCGTGTCGGGACCCTTCGTCGTCGAGGCCGATGAAAGCGACGGAACCCACGAGCATCTCCCCGTGTCGGCCGCAGTCGTGACGAACATCGACGTCGATCATCTCGATCACTTCGGCTCGACCGAGGCAATTGCCGAAAGCTTTGGCCGCTTCGCACGCAACGTGACGGGTCGCGTCGTACTTTGCACCGACGACCCCGCCCTCGTCGAACTCGCCGCCCGGATGCGCAACGAGAACCGGCGGCTGCTCACCTATGGGTCGAATGCAACCGCCGACGTGCGCATCGAGAATGTCCAGCAGGGATCACCCCATCTCACGTTCGATCTCGCTCCGGGGTCGCGTGCACAGCAACTGTTCGGACACCAATCACGTGTCACCGTGCGACTGCGGGCGCAAGGTGTGCACTACGCGTCGAATGCAACCGCCGCCCTCATCCTCGCCCTCGAGTACGGGGCGCGCATCGAGTCATGTCTCGCGGCGATGGAGGCATTTCACGGCGTCGGGCGCCGATTCGATGTCCGCGGAACGATCGGCGGCGACGGCGCCGTTCTCGTCGATGACTACGCGCATCTTCCGACCGAAATCGCCGCGGTTCTGGACTCCACTCGGAGCGGGGCGTACGCGGGGCGCCGCCTGGTCGCGGTCTTTCAGCCGAACCGGTTCCATCGAATGGCGGCGATGTCGGACCAGTATCGCGACGCGTTCACCGCGGCCGACGTCGTGTTCGTGACCGACATCTACGCCTCGGGAACCAAGCCGATTCCCGGAGTGACCGGTCAACTGGTCGTCGATGCGGTGCGTTCCGCGCACCCTGCCGCGGACGTGCGATGGTGCCCATCGCGGAGCGATCTCGTGACCGCCGTGACCGACGAACTCGGACCGAACGACTTGTGCGTGTCGTTCGGGTGCGGTGACATCGAAACGTTCCCGGACGAAGTTCTGGTCGAAACCGAACTCCGAAGCCTTGCGGTTCGGTTGAGAGGCGCTGGTCTCGATGTCACGGAAAACGCACCGATGGGCGAACGCACGACCTACAAGACCGGTGGGGCGGCGCGCATTCTCGTGACGGTGCGCAGCATCGAGGAACTTTCGGTCACCGCACGGCTCCGCGGAGCGTCAGACGCGCCGATGCTCGTGATGGGCAGGGGAAGCAACATGCTCGTCGCCGACGGGGGCTTTGCCGGATTGTGTGTGGTCTTGGGCGACTTCGCAAGCGGGGTGCAGACGATCGACGAGCGATCCGATGGTCGTGACCCCGAGACGGTTCTCGTTCGTGTCGGCGGTGCAACACCGCTTCCCGTTGCCGCCCGGCAGCTGAGTGCACTCGGCGTCGTCGGTTTTGAGTGGGCGGTTGGCGTGCCCGGAACCATCGGCGGAGCGGTGCGCATGAACGCCGGTGGCCACGGTTCGGACATGGTCGCATCGCTCGTCGACGCCGACGTCCTCGACATGCGGTCGGGCGTGATGCATCGCGTACCGGCGGCGAATCTCGGTCTGCGCTTCCGCGGGTCGGACCTCGCCGACCATCACGTCGTCGTCAACGTCGGCCTCGCGCTCCAGAGGGCGACACCCGGTGCCGGAGATGCCGCAATCGCCGACATCGTGAGGTGGCGTCGCGAGAACCAACCCGGGGGTCAAAACGCGGGCTCGGTGTTCGTGAATCCAGACAACGGCGCCCGCTCGGCGGGCGAGATCATCGACAGGTTGGGCTTGCGCGGATTGCGCATCGGTGGTGCAGCCGTCAGCGACAAGCATGCGAACTTCATCCAGGCGGACGCGGGTGCGTCGAGCGCCGACGTGGTTCGAGTGATGCTGGAAGTGCACCGTCGTGTACTCGAGGCCGAAGGACTGTCGTTGCGCAGCGAGGTGCGCCTCGTTGGTTTTTCGCCGGGTTTGCCGTTCGTCCCGGTGAAAGACTCGCCGTCGATCGACGGAACTGCAAGGCTCGGTTTTGGAACGACGCGTGGAAATGGCTGACGAATCAACACCAGTGGACGGTTCCCCCCGCGTGACGGGGGAGACGCCGGTGGTTCGCGCCGTTAACGACGTTCCCGCAGACGTTCTCGACGAACTGACAACGGCCTTCGAGAAACACACTGGCGACGTCCCCGTGGCCGTGCCGGCCGTCGCCGCAATGCCGGCAACCGGTGACACCGAGACGGTCATCATCGATGCGCTCGACCTCGTCGCCGATGACGACCTGACGCACGCCCGCAAACCCCCGCTCGTCATCGAGGACGACGACCTCACCGGCCCGGTCGTTCGGATCGACGGCATCGATTCGCAAGACGACGAAAGTGACGGGGTGGTCAAGCGTGACCGACGGTTTCGTTTGCGACGAATCGCGGTGCGTCGCGCAGAGGGTCGTCGTCGATTGCGGGTCGTCGTGTGGCTGCTGCTTCCAATCGCCATTGTCGGTGTCCTGCTGACAGTGTTGGCTTCACCGTTGTTCGGCGTGCGCAACGTCGTTGTCGGCGGAGCGCGCTACACGTCGAAGGCAACCCTCGAGGCCGCCGACGAGCTCGTGCGCGGCAAGTCGGTCTTCAGCCTCGACCTGGGTGAAGTTGAAAGGGTGTTGAAAGCCGATCCGTGGGTACGTGACGCGCAGGCGAAGAGGCGGTTTCCATCGACCGTCGTGCTCGACATCGCCGAGCGCAAACCGGTCGCCTGGTATCTCGGTGCCGATAACCAGGCTCGCGTCATCGACATCGATGGGCGGGTCATCTCCGTGCTCGCCGGCCAACCCACCGCCTACATTCAGATCACGGGTGTCGGACCCGACAGTCCTGCCGGAGCCTTGGCTGACGACGTCTTCACGGCGGCCGCACAGGTTGCGGCTTCGCTGCCACCCGAGGTTGCTCCGCTGATGCTGAACATGGGGGTGGCAGGTGGGACCGACCTCCTCATGACTCTGCGGACGGGAACCGTGGTCACGTTCGGTCAACCGACCGATCTGCGGTCGAAAATGGTCTCACTCGTCCTCGTTCTGCGACGCACCGACCCCTCGAGCCTGAACGGCATCGACTTGTCGAGCGGCGCCCCGATTCTGGCCGGCCGTTGAGCACCACGACGCCAGCCGGAAATTTCGCAGTATTCACCAGTTTCGGGACTCAACGTGGAAAGATGACTCCACCAATTGTCCGATCTCCCGGAGGTCTTGGCCCATGGCCGGAGCGCCCCAGAACTATCTCGCAGTAATGAAGGTCGTCGGTGTCGGCGGCGGTGGCGTCAATGCCGTCAACCGCATGATCGATGCCGGACTGAAGGGGGTCGAGTTCGTCGCAGTGAACACCGACGCCCAGGCTCTGCTCATGTCGGATGCAGACGTGAAACTCGACATCGGTCGCGATCTCACACGTGGTCTCGGTGCGGGTAGCAACCCGGAGGTTGGAGCGTCCGCTGCTGAAGCGCATCGCGACGAGATTGAGGAAATGATCAGCGGCGCCGACATGGTGTTCATCACCGCCGGTGAGGGCGGTGGCACGGGTACCGGCGCGGCGCCCGTCATCGCCGAGATCGCCCGATCCCTCGGTGCGTTGACGATCGGTGTCGTCACCCGCCCATTCAGTTTCGAGGGCCGACGTCGCGCGACACAGGCCGACAACGGCATCCAGAAGCTGAAGGAAAAAGTCGACACTCTGATCGTGATTCCGAACGATCGACTCCTCACCGTCGCCAACGACAAGACGAGTTTGCTCAATGCTTTCAAGATGGCCGACGACATCCTCCTCGACGGCGTCGCAGGCATCACGAACCTCATTACGACCCCGGGTCTCGTGAACACAGACTTCGCCGACGTGAAGAACATCCTCACCAATGCCGGTACTGCGCTCATGGGAATCGGTCATGCAAGCGGGGACAATCGCGCGGTCATTGCGGCCAAGGCCGCCATCACGAGCCCGCTGCTCGAGGCGCAGATCGACGGCGCCCGTGGCATCCTCCTCAACATCTCGGGCCCGTCCAGCATGGGTCTATTCGAGATGAACGCGGCTGCCGAGGTGGTACACGGCGTGGCGCATCCCGACGCCAACATCATCTTCGGTACCGTCATCGACGACGAACTTGGTGACGAGATTCGTGTCACCGTCATCGCCGCCGGATTCGACCGTTGGGAGGGGGGCGAGCAGAAGCGTGCGCCGTTGCGCTCGGTCGAGGCCCAGCCGCGACCGGTCGCGCGTGATGCGTTCAGCGACAAGGATCCGCTCGACACCAGTGGCGACGACGACTTCGACGTACCGTCCTTCCTGAAGTAACCGGCCGGCCGAAGAAAGCGGTGTCAGGTCGCACACGTGGCCAACCAACCTCCCGCAGTCGACGACGTCACTCGGCGCGTTTCTGAATTGCGTCGGCTGATAGCCGAAGTGCGTGGCGACGAGCGCGCGGTGCGCATCGTTGCGGTGGCCAAGACTTTCGACGTAGCAGCGTGGTCGATTGCGCGGGCTGCCGGCTGCGATGCGGTGGGCGAGAATTACGCACAAGAGGTTCTCGACAAAGTCGACCGTGCACGCGGGCCCTTACCCCTGCCGGTGCATTTCATCGGTCATCTGCAGTCGAACAAGGTGAAGTTGCTCGCGCCACACGTCGCGTTGTGGCACACCGTCGACCGAGCGTCGATTGTTGCTGCGCTGGGCAAGGAGGCATCCCGATTGGGCACGGCACCCCGCGTGTTGCTTCAGGTCAACTCCACGAACGAAGAGCAGAAGTCGGGCTGCGCGCCGAGCGAGGTCTCCTCGCTTCTCGCCGCGGCCACCGACGCGGGGCTCGTGGTCGAGGGCCTCATGACAATGGGGCCGAGCGACGGCGAGCCGGTCACCACGCGCGCGGCGTTCGCGCTGACCGCGCGTGTTGCTGCGGACAATGGGCTGGCCGAACTGTCGATGGGAATGACCCATGACGTTCGTATCGCGCTGGAAGAGGGCTCGACGATGGTGCGCGTGGGCTCGGGGATCTTCGGCGAACGTCCCCGATCCGACTGATCGCCTCGGGTAGCCTTGCCAGCATGTCGATGTGGAGACGCGCAATGGACTATCTCGGCCTCGGTGCCGACGATGCTTACGACGACTACGACATGTCGGTCGAAATGGAACGTCCCGCTCGTCCTGCGCGCGGGTATCCCGCCGAGCCGTCGGGTCGGGTGCCACGTCCACGTTCCGACTACGACTACGAAGATGAGAGCGGCGCCATCCCGGTCGATACCGGCTCGTATGCGCGACAGGATGATTCGGGTTTGCGGTTGCGTCCTGTTGGTGCACCACGTCAAACGGCGACGGTGCGTCCGTTGACCGCGGCTGGCGGTGAGCCTGTCACGGTTCGGCCACAGCGATTCGAGCAAGCGAAGGAAATCGCCGACCGTTTCAAGGAAGGCCAGCCCGTCATCATGAACCTCGAGGCGACCGAGCCCGAAGTGATGCGTCGACTGATCGACTTCGCGAGTGGTATCTGCTACGCACTCAACGGGACGATGGAGCGCGTAGCTTCGGGCGTGTTCCTGCTGAAGCCGTCCGCACAACGTCATACGCACCTCGACTGATTCGCGACACCCCCCATGCGCGAAGTCCTCTGTCAAGTTCTCAACCTCTACGTTCTCGTCATCTTCGTGCGCATCATCCTCTCGTGGTTCCCGCTGCGTGGCGGCGGACCAATGAGCCGGCTGTACGAGGTTCTCTGGAAGGTCACCGAGCCGGTTCTCGGGTTTGCCCGTCGATACCTGCCGCCGATGGGCGGTTTCGATCTCTCGCCGATCGTGGTGATCCTGGCACTTCAATTCGTCGTCGGACGGCTCATTCTGCGCTGCGGAATCGCCTGATATTCCGCCCGGGCCGTACCCTGCAGTCTCGTGCCGTATCCGAAAGTCGACCCCCAACCGAACTTTCCCGCAGTGGAAAGCGCAGTGCAGGCCTTCTGGGCCGCCGACGAGACCTTCGTTGCCTCGATTCGCAATCGACCGGCAGGTGACAATGGGGTGAACGAGTTCGTCTTCTACGACGGTCCACCATTCGCGAACGGTTTGCCGCACTACGGCCACCTCCTGACCGGCTTCGTCAAGGACGCGGTGCCGCGCTACCAAACGATGCGTGGACGTCGCGTCGAGCGGCGCTTTGGTTGGGATTGTCACGGCCTACCCGCTGAGGTCGAAGCAGAGAAGGAACTGGGCATCTCCGGTCATCCCGAGATCGCGCGTTTCGGTATCGACAAGTTCAACGATGCGTGCAGAACGAGCGTGTTGCGCTACACCAGCGAGTGGGAGCGCTACGTCACCCGACAGGCGCGCTGGGTCGACTTCTCGAACGACTACAAGACTCTCGATCGCTCGTACATGGAAAGTGTCATGTGGGCGTTTCGTACGCTTTGGGAGAAGGGCCTCATTTACGAGGGTTTCCGTGTGCTCGCGTATTGCTGGCGTTGTGAGACGCCTCTGTCGAACACCGAGACACGCATGGACGACGTGTACCTCAATCGACAGGATCCCGCGCTCACCGTGTGGTTCACCCTCGAGTCGGGCGAACGAATTCTCGCCTGGACCACCACGCCGTGGACGCTGCCTTCCAATCTCGCCCTTGCCGTCGGCCCCGACATCGACTACGCGGTCGTGCAAGCGACCGATGGCCACCGTTACGTTCTGGCCGAGGCCCGTCTCGGCTCGTACGAAAAGGAATTCGAGGGGGCCGAACGGGTCGGCACGATGAAGGGTGCCGACCTCGTCGGACGCTCCTACGCGCCACTCTTTGCCTTTCTCGCCGACACGCCGAATGCGTTCCGGGTGCTGCCGGGCGAGTTCGTCACGACCGAAGACGGGACCGGTGTCGTTCACATGGCACCGGGTTTCGGCGAAGACGACCAGAACACCTGCAACGCCGCGGGTATTCCCACGATCTGTCCGATGGACGAGAAGGGTTGTTACACCGCCGAGGTCGCGCCATGGGTCGGCACACACGTTTTCGAGGCCAACCCTCAGGTGATTCGTCACCTGAAAGAGGCGGGTCACGTCGTGCGCCACGACAGCTACGACCACCCATATCCGCATTGCTGGCGTTGCGCGCAACCGCTCGTCTACCGCGCAATCTCTTCGTGGTTTGTCGAGGTAACGAAATTCCGCGACCGGATGGTCGAGCTGAACGAACAGATCCGGTGGGTGCCCGAGTACCTAAAACACGGAACGTTCGGAAAGTGGCTCTCAAACGCGCGCGACTGGTCGATTAGCCGCAACCGCTTCTGGGGTTCGCCGATCCCCGTGTGGAAGAGCGACGACCCCGCTTATCCGCGAGTCGACGTGTACGGCAGCGTGGCTCAACTCGAGGCCGATTTCGGAGTCACGGTCACCGACCTCCACCGACCGAATATCGACGCGCTCGTGCGACCGAACCCAGATGATCCGTCGGGCAAGTCAATGATGCGCCGCGTGCCCGAGGTTCTCGACTGCTGGTTCGAGAGCGGGTCAATGCCCTTTGCACAGGTGCACTATCCGTTCGAAAACCAGGCGTGGTTCGAACACCACTACCCGGGCGACTTCATCGTCGAGTACGTCGCGCAAACTCGTGGCTGGTTCTACACCATGCACGTTCTGGCAACTGCGCTCTTCGATAGGCCCGCATTCTCGACGTGTGTCGGACACGGTGTCGTGTTGGGTGATGACGGCCAGAAGATGTCGAAGAGCCTTCGCAATTATCCCGACCCGATGAACGTCTTCGACACATACGGCGCCGATGCCATGCGTTGGTACCTGCTGTCGTCGCCGATTCTCCGTGGTGGCGACTTCTCGGTCACCGAGTCGGGTATCCGTGAAACCGTCCGTCAGGTTGCATTGCCGCTGTGGAACACGTGGTACTTCCTCACGCTCTATGCGAATGCCGAAGCGGCAACAGGGAAGTGGTCAACCTCGAGCACCAACGTCCTCGACCGGTATGTGCTCGCCAAGACCCACGACCTCGTTGCTGATCTGACACAACAACTGGATTCGTACGATCTGTTCGAGGCCTGCGCGACGATCCGCTCGTTCCTCGACGTCATGACCAACTGGTACGTGCGCCGTAGTCGTGACCGGTTCTGGGTCGGCGATCAAGAGGCAATCGACACTCTGCACACGGTTTTGCATGTGTTGTGTCGGGTGATCGCGCCGCTGCAACCGCTGCTTGCCGAAGAGATCTTCCGCGGTTTGACGGGTGAGCGCAGCGTCCACCTCACAGATTGGCCGTCGGTCTTCGATCTGCCGGCCGACGCGAATCTTGTGGCGGCGATGGACGGCGTGCGTGACATCTGTTCGACGGCTCTGTCGGTGCGCAAGGCGCACAACCGTCGTGTCCGTTTGCCACTGCAGTCACTGACGGTCGCTTCGCCCGATCTCGGAGGCGCATCCGATTTCGCCGACATCATTCGCGATGAAGTGAACGTCCGCGAGGTTCGGTTCAGCTCCGACGTCGGGTCGGTCGCGTCGCGCGAATTACAGGTGCTTCCGAAGGTGCTCGGGCCTCGGCTCGGTGCTCAGGTCCAGGCTGTCATCGCGGCGGTGAAAAAGGGTGACTGGACGATCGACAACGGGGTGCCCGTCGCTGGCGGCATCACCTTGAACGAAGGTGAGTTCACACTGAAATTGGTGGCTGCTCCGGGAACCGCGAGTGCCGCGCTCGGTAACGCCAGTGGCGTGGTGGTTCTCGACGTCGAGGTGACCCCGGAGCTCGAGGCCGAGGGCGCCGCGCGCGACATGGTCCGCACCCTCCAGCAGACCAGGCGCGCTCTCGACCTGAACGTGAGCGACAGAGTGGCGGTCGCAATCGACGGACCCGGTGCATTGTTGGCCCAACTTGAGGCCCACGTCGGCATGATTTCGGCCGAGGTTCTTGCGACATCGGTCATTCTTGGCGTCGGTTCCGGCGAAGCCCAGCACGCCGAAACGATTGACGGCGCCGAGGTACGCGTCTGGATGGTTGTCGCGTCCTAGACTCCTCGCACCCACGGACAGGAGAAGGCGATGGCAGCGAAGAAGCCGATCAAGAAGACGGCGAAGAAGTCGACCGCTAAACCAGTCAAGAAGTCGGCGGCGGCGGCAAAGAAGTCGGCAAAGAAGAAGCCCGCAGCCAAGAAGCCGGCCAAGAAGTCGGCGTCGGCAGCCAAGAAGCCGGTGAAGAAGAAGCCGGTGAAGAAGCAGCCGGCAAAGAAGAAGCCCGCAGCCAAGAAGCCGGCGAAGAAAGTTTCGGCGTCTGCCAAGAAGAAAGCCCTCGCAGCGAAGAAGGCGAAGGACCAAAAGGCCCTCGCCATGAAAAAAGCGGCGAAGGAACGCGAGGCACTGGCCAAGGCGCGCGCCGCCGAAAAGAAGCGTCTCGAGGCCGAGAAGAAGGCCCGACAGCGCGAGGCTGCTGCTGCGAAGAAGGCGAAAGAGCGTGAGCTCGCCGCCATGAAAAAAATGAAAGAGCGTGAGGCCGCTGCTGCGAAGAAGGCGAAAGAGCGTGAGCTCGCGCTGAAGAAGAAGGAAAAAGAGGCCGAGGCCAAGCGCAAAAAGGCCGAGCGTGAGGCTGCGCGTTTGGCGAAAGAGGCCGAGCGTCGTGCCGAGGCCGAGCGCAAAGAGGCCGAGCGTGAGGCTGCGCGTCTCGCGAAAGAGGCCGAGCGTCGTGCCGAGGCCGAGCGCAAAGAGGCTGAACGTCGAAAGAAGGCAATGGAGAAGCCGCCCATCGTCAAGGGTGAATCGAAAGATGGCATCACCTCGACGCGCGAATTCGACCTGAAGTTCCTTTTCGCTCAGCGTGACCTGCTGTTGGAAGAGCGGGCGAAGTTGGTCGGCCAGGCAACGCGTCTCGAGGACGAGGCGAACCAGTTGATCGAGGATGCCGAGATGGGCGATGTGCAGTTCGACGACGAGGGCGGCGAGGGCGACACGATGGTCGTCGAGCGCGAACGCGACCTCACTCTTTCTGCGCAGGCGCGTCAGACGGTCGACGAGATCGATGCGGCGCTCGCCCGACTGGGGGTCGGCGAGTACGGCTACTCACAACATTCCGGCAAGCCGATTCCGCGCGAACGCCTGAAGGCGATTCCGTGGACGACGGAACTCGTCGAAGAGCGCGTCGGGGGCATCGGCCGCCGGTGAAGTCACTGCGTACGTTGACGGCCCTGATCGCCGTCACGATCGTCGTGGCCGACCAGGTCACGAAGCACTGGGCACTGAACGCGCTCGGCGACGGTCGAACGATCGACATCGTTGGGTCGCTGCGGTTCAACCTGGCATTCAACACGGGTATGGCATTTGCCAGAGGACAGGGTCTGGGTCCGGTCATCGCGGTGATCGGTGTGCTTGTTGTGGCGTATCTCCTGATCGGTCTGCGCCGCGACACGCGCTGGGGCTCGGTGTTTGTCGGGATGGTCGCAGGCGGAGCGGCGGGGAACATCGTCGATCGCCTGTTCCGTGGCGATGGATGGCTGCAGGGCGCCGTCGTCGACTTCATCGATCTGCAGTGGTGGCCGATATTCAACGTTGCGGATGCGGCGATCGTCGTGGGTGCAGGGGCTCTCGTCGTCGTGTCCCTCTTGCCGGACAAATCGGTGCCGGAAGCTGAATCGACCGAAGTTGAGTCACCTCAGTGATCGAAGAGGAGATTCCGTCGGCGCTCGCCGGTGACAGGCTCGACCGGGTCGTGGCGTTGCTTGCCGACCTCAGTCGGGCCCAGTCGGCCGCACTCATCGCGGGGGGCGGTGTCACGATCGACGGCGGGGTGGCGGTTGCCGGCAAGGTGAAGCTCGAAGAAGGGCAGACGATCACGATCGACACGGCACTCCTTCCCGAGAAGGAACTGCCGCGTGGCGATGCGTCGGTCGAGGTCAACGTCATCCACGCTGACGACGACGTCATCGTTGTCGACAAGCAAAAGGGGCTCGTCGTTCATCCCGGCGCAGGAAACCCCACGGGCACGCTCGTGAACGGCCTGCTCGCGCGGTACCCCGAGATCGCGTCGGTGGGCGACCCGTTCAGGCCGGGCATCGTGCACCGTCTCGATGCGGGAACGACCGGTCTCATGGTCGTCGCCCGTTCGGCGGCCGCGTACGAGTCGTTGGTCGATCAGTTGTCGCACCGACTCGTGCATCGTGAATACGTCGCCGTCGCCGTCGGGGCCTTCGACGCGAAGAGCGGTGTGATCGACGCGGCGATCGGCCGTGACGCGCGGGAGCTCACGAAAATGGCGGTGCGCGTCGACGGCAAAATGGCGCGCACGCGCTACGCGGTTTTGCGCGAGTTCACGTCACCGATCGTCGCGAGTCTCGTGCGTTGTGAACTGGAGACCGGCCGTACGCACCAGATACGTGTGCACCTCGCCGCCGTGGGTCATCCGGTGCTCGGCGATGCGACGTACGGCGGCGTTCGCTCGACGCTTTCATTCTCCCGACCGGCGCTTCACGCGGTGCGACTGACCTTCGCCCATCCACGCAGTGCGACAGAAATGTCGTTCGAAGCGCCGTTGCCGGCCGACATCGACGGGCTGATCGCGCGTCTCAGTGTGGGTGATTGATCTCGGGCCAGGGTGCGTCACCCTTGGCTGCCGCAGCGATACCTGCAAGCGTGTACTGCTCGAGGTGATGCCGCATGTGCTGGCCCGCGCCGTCCCAGATCGCCAAGAGGACGCATTGTCCTTCGTGACTGCATGAGCCGTCCTGGTGGGGCTGGCCGAAGTCGCCGACGGTGATCGGTCCGTCGACGGCAGAGATGATCTCGGCGAGTTTGATGTCACTCGGGTCCTTGGCCAGGACGTAGCCACCGCCGACGCCGCGTTTCGAGCGAACGAGGCCCGCGCCCTTCAGCGAAAGAAGAATCTGTTCGAGATAGGGCTGGGGGAGACCCGTGCGTTCGGCGATGTCCCGAACCGACGTTGGTCCCGATGTGTCGGCGTGCAGCGCCAGTGACAGCAACGCGCGACACGCATAGTCGCCCCTTGTCGAAACACGCACAGACTCATCGTAGAACCTGGCGCCGTAAGGCACGGCGATCTGGTTGAATCAGTGCGTGCCCAGCGTCCCGTCGCCCGTTCTCCCGCGGTACGGAAACGGGTCACTCGTCGACGTGATGCCGTGGATGCTGCGGGCGGCACTCGGGCCGGCCGGCGTATCACCCGAGGTTCCGGCGTGGATGGTGCACCACGAAACAGCAGTCGCTCGTCGGGTGGTGCTTCTCATCGATGGCCTGGGTTGGAACCAGTTGCGTGCCCGTGAACACATAGCGCCGACGCTCGCCGGCCTTGCGGGTTCGGTCATCACGTCCGTGGCACCGACAACCACGGCGACCGCTCTCACATCGCTCGCAACCGGGGCGTGTCCCGGCGAACACGGCCTCGTCGGCTACCGAATGGACATGGGCTCGAGTGTCATGAACACGCTGCGCTGGGGTGACGAGCGCGGCGACTTGCGTCGGGTTCACGCTCCGGCTGACGTCCAGCCGTGTCAGCCGTTCATGGGGGTTCGCGTGCCCGTGGTTTCGAAGGCCGAACTCGAGGACACCGGATTTACCGAAGCCCACCTTCGTGGGTCGCGTCCCGCAGGTTGGCGCGTCGCGTCGAGCATTCCCGTCATCGTTGGCGAACTACTCGCACAGGGTGAGCCGCTCGTGTACGCCTATTACGACGGCCTCGACAAGGTGGCTCACGAACGTGGATTCGGTCCGTACTACGACGCCGAACTGCGGGCGTGTGATGCACTCGTTGCGACGCTCATCGAGGCGCTACCTGCCGACACCGCGCTCTACGTGACGGCCGACCACGGCCAGGTTGAAGTGGGTGACAACATCGTGAAACTTCCTGGCGACCTGATGCGTAACGTACGCAGGCAGTCGGGCGAGGGTCGATTCCGTTGGCTGCATGCTCATGACGGTGCCGCGCGCGATCTTCTCGCTCTGTCGACCGATCTCTTCGATGACGTCGCGTGGGTCGTTTCGCGCGAACAGGTCGTTGACGAGGGTTGGTTGGGGCCCGTGGTGCGTCCGCCGGCCTTGCGCCGCCTCGGTGACGTGGCACTTGTCCCGTTCAGCGATATTTCGTTCGACGACCCGGCCGATGGGGGTCATTTCGTGCTGCAGTGCCGTCACGGCAGCATGACCGCGGCGGAGGTCGAAGTGCCTCTGCTGGTGCACGTTACGTGATGCCCACCTAATGTTTGTCCGATGAGCGAGACACCCGAAGTTCTCTCCCCGAACGGCAGCGAGCCCGAGTCCGAGACGATCACCGAGCCTGCAAAGGTGATGCGCATCGGGTCAATGGTGAAACAACTTCTCGATGAAGCCCATGCGACTGCGCTCGACGAACCAAGTCGCGAGCGCCTCGCCGAGATCTACGAGCGCTCGATCGTCGAACTCTCCGAGGCTCTTTCCCCCGATCTTCAGAACGAACTGCGCATGCTTGCACTGCCCTTCCACGAGGGGACCGTTCCATCTGAAGCGGAATTGCGCGTGGCGAAAGCCCAACTCGTTGGGTGGCTCGAGGGCCTCTTTCATGGCATTCAAGCGACGCTCTTCGCACAGCAGATCGCTGCCCGCCAGCAACTCGAACAGATGCGTCAGTTGCCGGGAGCACTGCCCCCGAATTCGCCGGGTGGGCCGAGCGGTCAGTATCTCTGACTTATGGTGACGCGTGCCTCAGCACGCTCGGTGAGCGACACCCGTTTGGTAATTTCGGGTCCCTGACCCACCATGTCCAGTTCCTTCACGCACCTCCACGTTCACACCGAGTTCTCGATGCTCGACGGTGCGTCACGTCTCGACGAACTGGTGGCCGCGGCCGCCGCCGACGGTCAGCCCGCACTCGGCATCACCGACCACGGCAACATGTACGGAGTTCTCGACTTCTACCGCGAGTGCAAGGCCCAGGGCGTGAAGCCGGTCATCGGCACCGAGGCCTACATGGCCCACGAATCGCGCCACGAACGGCCCGCGCGTCGGGGACGCGTCGACGACACGGGCGGTGACACCGAATCGGGTAGCAAGCTCTACTACCACCTCACTTTGTTGGCCGAGAACGACGTCGGTTACCGCAATCTCATCCAACTTTCCAGCCTCGCGTACCTCGAGGGCTACTACTACAAGCCACGTCTTGACTGGGACCTGCTCGGACGGCACAGCGAAGGACTCATTTGCACCACGGGTTGTCTCGGCGGGCACGTTTTGCAGGCTCTTCTACGCGGTGACGACAAGGGTGCGATCGAACGGGCCTCGCGCTTGCAGGACATCTTCGGCAAAGACAACCTCTTCGTTGAAATTCAAGACCACGGCATCCCGGCACAAATCGAAACCAACCCGAAACTCTTCGAGATCGCGAAGAAAATCGGCGCGCCACTCATCGCCACGAACGACTCGCACTACACGCATCGCGATGACCACACCGCTCATGACGCTCTTCTCTGCGTCCAAACCGGTTCAATGCTGTCCGACCCCAACAGGTTCCGTTTCGAGGGTGAAGAGCACTACCTGAAGTCGGCGGCAGAGATGAGGTATCTGTTCCGCGAGGTGCCCCAGGCCTGTGACAGCACCCTGTGGGTGGCAGAGCGTGCCAACGTCAACATCGAGTTCGACCAGGTCCACCTGCCCGAGTTCCCCGTGCCCGCGGGTTTTGCGAACGATGTCGAGTACCTGAAGCACCTCACCACTGCGGGTGCACGCGAACGTTGGGGCGACAAGTTGCCCAACGAGGCCGTCGAGCGACTCTCGTACGAGTTGAAGGTGATCGCCGACATGGGTTTCGCGTCCTACTTCCTCATCGTGTGGGACCTCATCCGTCACGCGCGTGAAAGCGGTATCCGCGTGGGCCCGGGGCGTGGCTCCGCTGCGGGTTGCGCCGTTGCCTACTGCCTGCGCATCACCGATCTCGATCCCATCCGTTACGACCTCCTCTTCGAGCGATTCCTCAATCCCAGTCGCGTGTCGATGCCCGACATCGACATGGACTTCGACTCCCGTTACCGCGACGAGATGATCCGTTACGCGGCCGAGAAATACGGCCGCGACCATGTCGCCCAGATCATCACCTTCGGCACGATCAAGGCCCGCAACGCCGTGCGCGATGCGGCGCGAGTCCTCGGCTACCCCTATGGGCTCGGCGACAAGATCGCGAAAGCGATGCCCCCGCTCGTCATGGGTCGCGACACGCCCCTCAAGTACTGCTTCGAGGAGGTGCCGAAGCATCGCGACGGATTCCGCGCCGCGGCTGATCTTCGCGCGATGGTCGACGCGGACCCGGACGTGAAGCGCATCGTCGAAGTGGCAATGGGTCTCGAAGGCCTGAAACGATCCGACGGCATCCACGCGGCAGCTGTCGTGATAACGCGCGACGCGCTCACCGAGTATCTGCCCATCCAACGCAAGCCCGAGCCCGGCCAGGATCCTGCGAATTCGCCGATCGTCACGCAGTACGAAATGCATGGCGTCGAGGCCCTGGGCCTGTTGAAGATGGACTTCCTCGGCCTGCGTAACCTCGACGTCATCACCGACACCGTCGAGATGGTGCGAAGTTCGGTAAATCCCGATTTCGATATCGACACGATTTCCCTCGACGACCCTGCGACTTTCGACCTGCTCTCCCGTGGAGAGACGATCGGAGTGTTCCAACTCGAAAGCCCGCCGATGCGCGCCCTCTTGCGTTCGCTCGCCCCCAGCAGTTTTGAACACGTCGCCGCAGTTGTCGCGCTCTACAGGCCCGGGCCGATGAGTGCGAACATGCACAACGATTACGCCGACTACAAGAACTCGCGCAAAGTGCCACAGTTCTTCCATCCCGACGCCCGCGACTTGCTGACCGACACGTACGGCCTCATGGTGTACCAGGAGAGCATGATGCGCGTCGCACAGAAGTTCGCCGGCTACTCGCTTGCCGAGGCGGACAACTTGCGCAAAGCCTGCGGCAAGAAGATCCCCGAGCTGATGGCCAAAGAGCGTGACCGGTTCGAGTCTGGTTGCGAAGGTGCGGGTTACGGCCTCAACCTCGGACGACAACTCTTCGATGTCATCGAAAAATTCGCGGACTACGCATTCAACAAGAGTCATGCCTACGGCTACGGCCTGATCGCTTACCAAACCGCTTTCCTTAAAGCGAACTATCCGGTGCAATACGCGGCGTGCCTGTTGTCGAGTGTCAAGGGGAACTTCGACAAGAGTGCGATCTACCTCGCCGATGCGCGCAGCAACGGCATTCGCGTGCACACGCCCGACATCAACCTCTCGCGGTCCGACTTCGCGGCTCTGCCCGTCGACGATGACGGCGTGACGCCGCGCGCGGTGACGTTCGGCCTTTCGGCCATCCGCAACGTTGGTGAAGGCCTCGTCGAACAACTCATCGCCGAACGTGATGCGAACGGACCGTATTCGTCCTTCCACGATTTCGTCGAGCGCGTGCCGGAACAGGTTTTGAACAAGCGCACGGTCGAGTCACTCATCAAAGCCGGCGCTTTCGACTCTCTCGGACACTCGCGACGGGGCTTGTTGATGGTCTTCGAACAGGTTATCGACATCACCGTCGACCGACGTCGCGAACGCGATCGCGGCATCATGAGCCTGTTCGGTGAGGAAATGGGTGGTGATTCAGGTTTCAGTGACCGGATCGAAATCCCCACGCTCGAGTTCGTGAAGGCCGATCAGTTGCGCAACGAAAAAGAAATGCTCGGGCTCTACATTTCCGACCATCCCCTGATGGGAGCCGAATACGCGTTGCGGCGACGTACCGACAGCACCATCGCCGACGCGCGCGAGCGCGATGACGGAGCCTTCTTGACGTTGGGTGGAGTCGTCACGGGCTTCGCCCGCAAGTACACGAAACGTGGCGACCAGATGGCAGTGTTCGTGCTCGAAGACCTGGAATCGAGTATCGAGGTCACCGTGTTTCCGAAGACTCTCACCGAATACGGCCACATCCTGGCCGACGACGCGATCGTCGCGGTTCGCGGCCGCGTGGACCGACGCGATGACACACGCGTCGGGTTCATGGCCCAAAAGCTCGAGGTCATCGAGAACCTCACCATGACGGGACCGCGCACGGTACGGATGAAGCTGTCGGCCTCAGCCGTCGACGAGGACACGATCGACCGATTGAAGGCAATCCTCACCGAATTCCCGGGCGACGCGCCGGTAATCCTCGACATGGGCCCGGGCAAGGTTCTTCAGTTGGCCGATGCCTTCAGCGTCAACATCGACAAGGCAATCGGGGACCTTCGGGTGGCCTTCGGGGACGCTGTCATCGTGGGCTAGGACCCAACTCGAACGGGTGGGGTAGGGGGACGGCCTTTTCGCTGGCAGAATATGGAGCCATGGCACTAGAGGTCGAGACCCGCGACTCGTCAGCGCTAACCGACGCCGACCTCGACGAGATGGCGTCGATGGGCGGGAACTTCGACATCGGCCTGTTGTCAAAAGCCAAGGAAGACTGGGTTCTCAACACCACGGCCCGGGTCAATGGCAAGATCCAGGGCTTCAGTTTCTCGACCCTCGAGCGGATAGGGGGCACGCCCTGTGTGCTGCTCGGCCTCATGAGCGTGAAGCGCACGACCAAGCGCGACACCGTGTTGAAGGGGCTCATGACCGAGGCCTACCACCGGGCGCTCATGGCTTTTCCCGATGAAGACGTGGTTGTCGGCTCGCGTTTCACGTCTGCCGACGGCCTCGAGGCATTCAAGGCTCTCACCGAGATGATTCCTCGTCCCGGCCACCGCGCCGTCGGCGAAGAGCGCGCCTGGGGCCGCCGTCTCGCGAAGCGCTTCGGTGTCGATGCTAACTACGACGAGCAGTCGTTCATCGTGAAGACCGCGGGCCAGTCGGGGTTTCTCGACCACGAGTCGTCCAAGCCCGACAAGACGAACGCGGCCATCGCAGAGATGTTTGCCAAGGTGCCCGCCAGCAAGGGAGGGGTCCTCATCGTCCATGGCTGGACGATGACAGAGAGCCTCGCCAAGCTCGGCAAGCGCGCCTGACGCGCGCGCCAAACGGCATGGAACTGCGTCGCGCCATCGAGTCGCGGCGTATGACGCGGGACTTCGATGCCGCCGAAATCGCCGACGACGTTCTCAGCGACCTCGTCGACCTCGCTTCGCGTGCCCCGAGTGCGGGCAAGACCCAGGGTTGGTCGCTCCTCGTGTTGCGCGGCGCCGCGCGTGACGAGTTCTGGAACATGTCGCTCCCCATTGACAAGCGCGCGGGCTTTGCCTGGCCCGGCTTGTTGCGGGCGCCCGTCGTTGCGTTGTCGTTCGCCGATCCCGATGCATACGTCGCTCGCTATTCAGAACCTGACAAGGTGCACACAGGTCTCGGTGGCGGAGCCGACAAGTGGGGCGCGCCATACTGGACGATCGATGCATCGATGGCGACGATGACGTTTCTGCTCGCGGCGCACGATGCCGGCTTGGGCGCGTTGTTTTTCGCGGTGTTCAACCGTGAAGACGAGATTCGTGCCCATTTCGGCGTTCCGCGGTCGCTGCAGTTGCTCGGCGCAATCGCCTTGGGGTACCCGGCTGTGAACTCGTCCCGTTTGCGTCGCGGTGCGAGCGCCACACGGCCGCGCCGTGGGCCCACCGAGATCATCCACCTCGACCGTTGGTGAGATGGCGGCGTCGCCGTTGAGCCGTCACTCGGCGGCGTCGAGTTGCACTGCAAGCGTGGCCGCATCGCTGGCCGGCGTCATGCACACCTGTCCGCGGCATAGGTACGCATTCCCCGTCGTCCTGCCCTCCCACAGCGGTGACAAGTCGCCTTCGCCCCACGCCACCACAAGGTTCGGTCGCCACGACCCGTGCACCACGGCCGCAAAGTCTCCGAGTGGTCCCGGCACGACGAGTTCGCTCGTTCCTGCGAGCCTCGTGTGCAATGCCGCGAGCGCATTTCCTGCGGCGCTCGGCGCTCGGCGCATGACGGGGTCGAGCAATTGAAGTACCCGATCGGCGTGGTTCGCGAACCGCGCCTCGCCCGTCAGTCCGGAGAGGCGCAACAGGGCGACGGCGGCGAGTGAATTGGCCGAAGGTGTTGCGTTGTCCAGGAGATCCTTTTGTCTCACCACGAGACGTTCTGCGTCGTTCGCCGTCGTGAAGAGACCCCCGAGTTCGGGGTCCCAATGGTTGTCGAGCAGTTGATCCGCGGTTTCGACGGCCAACCGCGTCCAGCGGCCCTGGCCCGATGCCTCGCCGAGCCGGGTGAAAGCATCGATGAGTGCTGCAAGATCGGCGGCGAGTGCCGCATGTCGAGCGCGCGGCACCCCATCCTCGTGCCAACTGCGGTGCCAACGTCCATCGGGCCCGCGCAGTTCGCGCACGAGGAACTCGCCGTTGCGGACGGCCGCGGCAAGCCATTGGTCGTTGTCGAACAGCAGGGCCGCCTCGGCCAGTGCCGACAACATGAGACCGTTCCACTCGGTGAGGACCTTGTTGTCAAGCAACGGTCGGGGTCGTGACTTGCGGGCTTCGAACAATGCGCGCATCGAGGACTCGAGTTCGGCGGGTGGAACGTAGTCGTGTCGCGCTTCGTGACGGGTGAAGATGTTGCGGCCCTCGAAGTTTCCGCTCTCGGTGACACCAAACCATTGGGTGATGAGGTCGGCTTCGTGCGACGGCAGGATCATTCTGATCTCTCGGGGTGTCCACGTGTAGAACCAGCCCTCATGGTGGTGGCCTTCGAGGTCGGCCGAATCTGCGTCCTCGGCCGAGTAGAAACCGCCGTCGGGGTGGGTGAGATCCCTGAGGACGTAGTCGATCGTGGAGCGCACGACACGTTCGAACCGCGGTTCACGGGTCGACAGTGCCGCGTGCGCATACACGCGCACGAGCAACGCCTGGTCATAGAGCATCTTTTCGAAGTGGGGGACGAGCCACTGCCGATCGACCGAGTAGCGCGCGAAGCCACCGCCGAGGTGGTCGTGCATTCCGCCGGCCGCCATCGCATCAAGAGTGTCGACCGCGATGTTGCGCGCCGACATGTTGCCACTGACGGCCCAACTGCGCAGGAGCAAGTCGACGTTCATCGTCGACGGAAATTTTGGCGCCGCGCCGAAACCGCCCCATTCGCGGTCGAAGTTCGCGGCGAGGCCGCTGATCGCGTGATCGAGTAGGTCGGCCCCCGGCACCGTCGCCGCAGGCGAGCTGATCTCACTGCGGGACAGCGCGTCCATCAACGCGTTCACGTTCGTGTCGACATCGTCGCGGCGGTTTTCCCACACGTCGGTGATGGCCGCCATCAATTGCATGAACGAGGGCTTCGGAAAGTAGGTGCCGCCGTAAAACGGCTTTCCATCGGGAGTCATGAAGACCGTCATCGGCCAGCCTCCGCGACCGGTTAGCGCCTGGACCGCCTCCATGTACACCGCGTCGACGTCGGGACGCTCCTCACGGTCGACCTTCACGTTGACGAAACGGCGATTCATCTCTTCTGCAACACCGACATCCTCGAAACATTCGTGGGCCATGACGTGACACCAGTGGCAGGCCGAGTAGCCGACGGACAACAAGATGGGCACCCCGCGGTCGTGGGCTGCGGCGAAGGCCTCGTCGCCCCATGCGTACCAGTCGACCGGATTGTCGCGGTGTTGGCGCAGGTAGGGCGAGACTTCGTTCGCGAGTCGATTCATCGTGGACCCGTGCCCCTGCTGTCAGGCGCCGGTTGCGTGGTAGCCACCGTCGACGTGGATCATCTCGCCCGTGGTCGACGGGAAGAAGTCGGACATCAAAGCAACGCAAGTCTTTGCCACTGCACTGCCGTCGTTGACGTCCCACCCGAGTGGGGAACGCGCATCCCAGACGTCTTCGAATTTGGCGAACCCGGGTATCGACTTCGCGGCCATCGTCCGGATCGGGCCCGCAGCAACGAGGTTGCAGCGGATGCCCTTCGGACCGAGTTCGCGGGCGAGATAGCGGTTGGTCGACTCAAACGCCGACTTCGCCACCCCCATCCAGTTGTACGCCGGCCATGCAACCGTGTTGTCGAAGTCGAGGCCGACGATCGTGCCGCCGGTTGGCATCAGCGGCACGAACGCGTCCGCCAGCGTCTTCAACGAGTACGCGGAAACGTGCAGAGCAACCGAGACGTCTTCCCATGTGACTGCCATGAGGTCGTCGCCGAGGCACGCCGCGGGGGCGAATCCGATCGCGTGGAGCACACCGTCGACATTGCCGAAGTGTTCTTGAACGTCGTTGCGTACTGACGCGACGTGATCGGGGTTCGTCACGTCGAATTCGAAGACCGGCGCGGTCTGGGGAAGCTTTCGCGCGGTTCGCTGTGTCAGCGACAGTCCGCGTCCCGCGCCGGTAAGGACGACGCTGGCGCCTTCCTCCTGGGCGAGTTTGGCGATCCCGAATGCCAACGACGCGTCGGTGAGAACGCCGGTGATCACGATGTGTTTGCCCTCGAGTATGCCCATGCATCCGACGGTAGTGCAGAGCCGCCGTCTTCGTCGGGGTGTGTCCATCGGGGTGCGTCTGTGCAATGCTCGTTTTATGAGCGGGGGAGCGACGACTATCGGTGTGTTGGGCGGAACGGGTCCCGCCGGTACCGCCGTTGCGGCGCGCCTCGCATCGGTGGGTTACCCGGTGATCATCGGATCGCGATCTTCCGAGCGCGCCGAGGAAAAGGCCCGTGAAATCCGCGAGGCATGGCCCGCACTCTCGCTCGATCTGCGCGGAGGGACAAATCACGACGCTGCTTCGTGTGAAGTGATCGTGCTGGCAACGCCGTGGGATTCCGCGGCGACCACCGCGAAAGAACACGAGGGTGATCTCGCGGGCAAGGTCGTCATCAGCATGGCGAACGCGCTCGTGCGGGTCGGAAACGAGTTCCAGCCTCTCGTGCCGCCACGCGGCAGCGTCGCTGCGCACGTTCAGGTGGCCGTACCCCGTTGCCGAGTCGTCGCGGCGCTGCACCACCTCCCCGCCAAAGAACTCGGCCACCTCGGCGACCCGATCGACAGCGACGTTCTCATTTGTTCCGACGACAAGGCCGCTCTCGTTGTGGTCAGCGAGATCGTCGAGAAGATTCCGGGCTGTCGGCCCCTCGATGCGGGTGAATTGTCGAATGCGACGGCGATCGAGGCATTCACCGCGGTACTCCTGCAGTTGAACATGCGCTATAAGACAAGGGTCGCTCCGCGCCTGAACGGAATCAAGGGAGACCCCCGCAAGTGATGCGCCTGTATGACACGGCCCGCAGGGCGGTCGTGCCGTTCGAGCCCGGCCCGACCGTTCTCATGTACACGTGCGGAATAACGCCGTACGACGCTACGCACCTCGGGCATGCCGCAACGTTCGTCGCTTACGACGTTCTGCAACGTAGGCTGATCGACCTCGGCCACGACGTGAAGTGCGTGAGGAACGTCACCGACGTCGATGACCCGCTGTTCACGAAGGCGCGCGAACTCGGCGTTCACTATCTCGACCTTGCGGCGGGTGAGGAAGCGCGCTTCGAGGCCGACATGGCTGCGCTCGAGATGTTGCCGATGCACAGCACGCCGCGCGCGTCGTCGGCGATAGCTGACATTCGGGGTTTCATCGGCATGGTGCTCGATCGGGGTTTTGCGTACCAAGCCGGCGGCAACGTCTACTTTGACGTCGCGAAGTTTCCCGACTTCGGCACGGTCTCGCACTACTCGCACGAGCAGATGGTCGACTTGGCCCGCGAGCGCGGCGGCAACGTCGACGACCCGAACAAGCGACATCCCCTCGACTTCGTGTTGTGGCAAACCAGCACCGGCGACGAGCCCTCGTGGGACACGATGTGGGGCCCGGGGCGGCCCGGGTGGCACATCGAGTGCTCGGCTCTTGCTCTGCGGGAACTCGGCTCGACCATCGACCTGCACGGCGGTGGTTCCGACCTCATCTTCCCGCACCATGAATGCGAGCGGGCCCAATCCGAAGCCGCGACGGGCCAGCCGTTCGTGCGTCACTGGATGCACGTCGCGATGGTCTTCATGGACGGCCACAAGATGTCGAAGAGCCGCGGCAACCTCGTGTTCGTCGACGCCTTGCGTCGTGAGTGGGACCCGCGGGTGATCCGGCTGGGGATCGTTGCCCACCACTACCGCAACGAGTGGGAATGGAACGAGGGGATCATGCCCGCCGCTGCTGGGCGACTGGAGGGTTGGCAGGCATCAGCGGCGCTGAATCACGGCCGTGGTGACGACGGCGTGTTGGATGACGTGCGGGCCTGCCTCGACGACGACCTCGACACGCCCGCCGCGCTCGACGTCTTGGACCAGGCGGCAAGTGCCGGACGTGATGTGACCACGGGCGCAGCGCTCCTTGGCGTGCGACTGAATTAGTGCGAAAATCGTTGGGGATTTCTGCGAAAACGTTCACACAGCGTTGACAAGAAATCTCTGTCGTTTTTACCGAATGACACCTACTCTGACGCCCATATGGACGGCTCGGTCGACGTGGATTCCGCATACAGCGGTGCAGGCGTGTTGCAGCGTCGCGTGCGTCGTGTCGTCCGTCCCGTGATCAAGTCGTTGTGGCGTTTCGACCTCGAAGGCTTCGATCGCTTGCCCACGACGGGTCCGGCGATTCTCTGTCCGAACCACATCAGTTTCCTCGACAGCGCGTTTCTCATGATGCTGGTTCCGCGTGACATCAGTTTCGTAGGCAAAGCCGAATATCTCGATTCCTGGAAGACACGTCGATTTTTCCCTGCGATGGGCATGATCCCGATCGACCGTTCAGGTGGCGACAAGAGCGCCGCAGCTCTCGATGCAGCAGAATCCGTGTTGCGCAGGGGAGAACTCTTCGGGATCTTCCCCGAAGGAACACGCAGCCGCGACGGGATGCTCTACAAAGGTCGCACGGGTGCGGCACGTCTCGCACTGAAGGTCGGTTGTCCGATTTTTCCGGTCGGCATCACGGGCACTCGTGAAATCCAGCCGCCCGATGCAGTGGTTCCGAAGGTCAACTTTCCTCGATTCAACATGCGTTGCTCCATCCGCATCGGTCAGCCCATCGACGTCGTCCGGTATGCCGACCGCGAGGCTGACCATTTGGTTCTGCGCGAGATTACCGATGAACTCATGTTCGAGATCCGCGAGCTGACCGGCCAGGAGTACCGCAACACCTACGCATCGAAGGGCGGCACCGTCGTTGCCGCCGAAAACATCGAAAGCCCGGTGGCGGTCTCGCCGTAGACTTCCACCGCTATGTCAACGCTGACGGTCAAACTCCCCGACGGTTCCGCTCGCGAATTGGCGTCGGGTTCGACCGCCGCCGATCTCGCCGCATCCATCGGATCGCGACTCGCGAAAGCTGCCCTCGCGGCGGTTGTCGACGGATCCGAGGCTGACTTGGATGCGCCGCTGCCGGAAGGCGCGACCGTTGCGATCATCACCGCAGACAGCGATGCGGGTCGCCACGTGCTGCGGCACTCGACGGCCCACGTGCTGGCTCAGGCTGTGACCCAGTTGTTCCCCGGCGCGAAGTTCTCGATCGGACCGGCCATCGAGGATGGCTTCTACTACGACTTCGACCTTCCCGGCGGCCGGACGTTCTCGGAAACCGACCTCGCGTCGATCACCGACAAGATGAGCGAGATCGTGAAGGCCGACCAGCCATTCGTTCGTTCCGAGGTCGGCGTCGACGAGGCGCTTCGGTTGTTTGCCGACCAGCCCTACAAGTGCGAGATCATCGAGCGTGTCACATCGGGCGCAGCCGACGGTGCCGACGCCGGCGAAGTTGGTGGTGGCGAGACCATCAGCGTCTACCGCAACACCGAATCGTTCGTCGACCTTTGTCGCGGACCTCACGTGCCGTCCACCGGCAGGCTCGGCCACTTCGCCCTCATGAAGGTTGCCGGCGCCCACTGGCGGTCGTCGGAAAAGGGCCCGATGCTCCAGCGCATCTACGGAACCGCGTGGGAGTCGAAGGCGGCACTCGACGAGCACCTGCATCGCCTTGCCGAAGCCGAAAAGCGCGACCATCGGCGCCTTGCGGTCGAACAAGACCTGCTGTCGTTCCCCTCCGAATTGGGTGGGGGGCTCGCCGTTTGGCACCCGAAGGGTGCGATCGTGCGAAAACTGATGGAGGACTACAGCCGTGACCGTCACCAGAACGGCGGTTACCAGTTCGTCTTCACGCCGCACCTGGCGAATGCAAACCTCTTCCAGACCTCCGGACACCTCGACTTCTACCGCGACGGGATGTACCCGCCGATGGAGATGGACAACGGCGTCTACTACCCGAAGCCGATGAACTGCCCGATGCATTGCCTGATCTTCGCGGGCAGAGGTCGCAGTTACCGCGAACTGCCGATGCGTCTCTTCGAACTCGGCACGGTGTACCGGTACGAACGCGCTGGCACGTTGCACGGCCTCATGCGCATCCGCGGCTTCACGCAGGACGACAGCCACATCTACTGCACCGAGGATCAACTGCAGGACGAAATCGCCTCGCTCCTCGACTTCGTCATGAGCGTGCTGCGCCGATTCGGCTTCAAGGATTTCACCGCGAATCTCAGCACGAAGGACCCGGCAAAGTACGTCGGCGACGATGCAATCTGGGACAAGGCCACCGACGCGTTGCGAGCAGCGCTCGAGAAGTACGGCCTCGAATACAAGGTGAAGGAAGGTGACGCGGCCTTCTACGGCCCGAAGATCGACATCGACGTGCGCGACGCGATCGGACGCAAGTGGCAGTTGTCGACCATCCAGTGCGACTTCAACCTGCCGCAGCGTTTCGATCTCGAGTACGTGGGTGCCGACTCGCAGCGCCACCGCCCGATCATGTTGCATCGCGCGCTGTTCGGTTCGGTGGAACGTTTCTTTGGCGTCCTACTCGAGCACTACGCGGGTGCGCTTCCGACATGGTTGGCGCCCGTCCAGGTTCGACTCTTGCCCGTTGCTTCGGCCCACGAAGAGTATGCATCCGGTGTCGTCGCGCGTCTGCAGCGCGAGGGCTTCCGTGTTGACGTCGTCCACGCCGACGACCAGCTCGGAAAGCGCATCCGTAACGCGAAGATGGAGAAGATTCCCTACGTCCTCGTGGTCGGTGACGACGATGTTGCGAATTCGACGGTCGGAGTCAATCCGCGTGGTGGCGAAGTCGAGCGCGACGTTCGTGTCGATGACTTCGTGGCGCGGGTCGCCGCCGACGTCAACTCGGACGACGTCGATGCTTGACCACCTCTGGAACGGGTGGCGCGCCGCCTACGTGCAGCGTTGGGGTGAGACCGCGGGCGAACCGCTTCCTGCGAGCGGAGGGTCAGTCTTCACGCGGATCCTGAAAAGCGGTCTGTCCGACATCGAGGCGCACATCGTTCACCGTGGCGAGACCTGTTTCGTGATCCTGAATGCTTACCCGTACGCATCGGGTCACATGTTGGTGTTGCCGTACCGAGAAGTTCCGAACCTCGAGGAACTCTCTCGGGACGAGGCGGCCGAGTTGTGGTCGCTCGTCACGCGCGCGGTGCAAGCGCTGAAGACCGCTTATGCGCCACAGGGCGTCAACGTGGGCATCAACCTTGGCCCACCGGCGGGTGGAAGCATCTCCGAGCATCTGCACGTGCATGTCGTTCCGCGCTGGGTGGGCGACGCAAACTTCATGACGGCGGTCGCCAACACGCGTACGTTGCCGGAATCACTCGTCGATTCGGCGGCAAAACTTCGCGCTGCCTGGAACCGCCTCTAGGGTGTGGACGTGGCCACCCCCGATCACGGCGACGACATCCGCGACGCTCTTCCCGACGACCTGAACATCACCGCGTTCAGCGGCGCTTACGAATTTCCCGACAACAGTCGTCGCCGAATTCCCGGAGTCATCTATCTCGTGCTCGCAGCTCTGTGTGTGCTGGTCAGAGTCGCGGGTGGCGCCGACTCGCCGGTCGTCAACGGCGGTTGGATCGCGGCCGCAATTCTTCTCGCGGTTGTCGGCGTGTTCAGCATCACCTCGGGCTGGCGCATGGCGGTCGATGAAAAGCAGGCCCTCGTAGTTGCAACGCGTGCGGTCGGGTTCGCGGTCGGTCACGCGTCGGCGCAACAGGTATGGCACGGGTTGCGCAGTAGGCCAACGTGGCGTGTTTTTTGCTACAGCGCTGAAGAGCCGCCTTTGCGGCGCGGTTTGGTACTGGTCGATGCCGTGAATGGCTCGGTTCTGGAAAAGCTCACCGAGTCGAATCCCGACGGGACAAAACCCGTCGACTGAGTCGTGGGGCATTACCCTTCAGAACATGTTCGACGGAAACTGGAAGACGCAGGTCGAGCGCGCCGTGCGTCCGATGGGAGAGTCGCTCCGACGCGCAGGGGTCACCCCCGATGTGCTGACCGTCGTCGGCCTTCTCCTCGCCGTTGCTGCGGCAGTCGCCGTCGGTATGGGTGCGCTGCGCGTGGGTCTGTTACTCGTCATCCTCGCCGCGCTTCCCGACCTCCTCGATGGCGCCGTTGCCAAGGCGGGCAATCTGTCCAGCCAGCGGGGTGCTTTCTTCGACTCGGTCATCGACCGTGTGACCGATGGTTTCCTGCTCGGCGGCATCGCGTGGTTCCTCGTGTCCCGCGACGGTGGCCACATCGCCATACTGCCGATGGCCGTCATGGGTGTCTCGTCGACTATCAGCTACGAACGCGCCAAGGCCGAGTCGCTGGGTCTCCAGGCCAAGGGCGGATTGATGGAGCGCGCCGAGCGGATCATCCTCCTCTGTATCGGCCTGTTGTTCGACTCGGCGTTGGTTCCCATTCTGTGGGTGATGCTCGTGCTCACGTCGATCACCGCCATCCAGCGGTTCTTCAAGGTGTGGAAGCAGGCCGCGGTAGCGCCGATCGCAGAGGTGCGCATCGAGCAGCGTCAACTCCGCCGGGCCTCGCGCAAAGCCGCCCGTTTGCAGCGTCGCGCCTCTGCGCGTCGTCGCGCGCGCTGATCCTCCAAAAAGATGGCCACACTGCGCGAGTCCGCCACCGACACGTTCACCGTCGGTGCCTACAAGATGGCCAGTCTCTTCGCGCAGTTGACTCCGGGGCCGCTCGCGTACGCCAGCGCGAGGTTGATCGGGTACACCGCGTCCGCGTCGTTGCAGTCACGCCGCAGCATCATCGAACGCCACATTCGGCGCGTGCGCCCCGACTACGACAAGCGTCAACTGCGCGCCGCCGTCCAGGGTGCCTTCGATAGTTACGCGCGCTACTACGTCGAGAGTTTTCGTCTCCCCGGCTTGCCCCGCGAGGTGGTCGACAACTCCTTCACGCTCGATGGTTTCGAGGGAGTGATCGAGGGACTCGGCAGGGGAAAGGGTGTCATTCTTGCTTTACCTCACCTCGGTGGATGGGAGTGGGCAGGGCGTTGGCTTGCCGACCAGAAGTACAAAGCAACCGTCGTCGTCGAACCGTTGCAGCCACCCGAACTTTTCGAATGGTTCACGAACCTGCGCACGAATCTTGGGATGAACGTCGTGCCCCTCGGCGAAGGCGTCGCGGCCGACATTCTCTCCGCGTTGCGCGACAACCACATCGTGTGCCTGCTCTGCGACCGCGACCTGAAGGGCGACGGATTGCCAGTCGAGTTCTTCGGTGAAACGACGACATTGCCCGGCGGACCCGTCACGCTCGCCATCAGATCGGGCGCACCGCTCATCACCGCAGCGGTCTACTTCACCGATCGATACAACGGTCACCATGCGATAGTGCGACCGCCCCTCGATCTCACCCGCACGGGGCGTTTGCGTGACGACGTTGCCGCCGGCACCCAGAAACTCGCCAACGAACTCGAGTCACTCATCCGCCGCGCGCCAGAACAGTGGCACATGTTCCAGCCGAACTGGCCGAGCGACCCCGGCTACGCAGAAATGCGCGCTGCGCGGTCTTAGGCTTTCGGTATGTCCCGCGTGC
The DNA here is from genome assembly GCA_041164425.1 of Actinomycetota bacterium. Classification (GTDB taxonomy): domain Bacteria; phylum Actinomycetota; class Acidimicrobiia; order Acidimicrobiales; family Ilumatobacteraceae; genus F1-20-MAGs119. The sequence goes on along the minus strand of JBEAPO010000133.1, from coordinate 2,759 downwards.
AAGTGGCTCTGAATGTCGGTGACCTCCCAACGGCCATCGCCTTTTATACGAAGTTGTTCGGTGTCGAGCCGCACAAAGTCCGCGACGACTATGCGAATTTCGTGGTGACAGAGCCGCCGCTCAAGTTGGTCCTCATCGCCAACGGAGGCGAGCCGGGATCCCTCAATCACATCGGTGTCGAGGTCTCGTCAACCGAAGAAGTCGTGGCTGCTGCCGAATCGGCGCAAACCAACGGTTTAGCGACGACTCTCCAAGAGACAACGAGCTGTTGTTACGCACTGCAGGACAAGGTGTGGGTTCATGGTCCTGAGATCTCTTGGGAGGTATACACCGTCACTGACGACGTCTCCGATGTCGGCACCACGATGTCTCCACGCTCGACAGTTACTCCACGGCGGCTGATCGACGTTGTCGCCTTGGAAGGCGACTCGTGCGGCGTCGATGGCAACTGCTGCTGAGGCCGTTCGTCGACTGTTTCTGGTTTTTGCTCGATCAGGAGTAGGCGTCGATCAGTTGTCTGATCGCGTGTACCTGTCCGCCCGACGTCGATGACATGACGGCAACCGGTGTGATGCCCGTCGCCTGCCATGCGGCAAGACCTTCGCGAACGCGATCGACCGAACCGCTGAGCGTGCAGTCATCGAGCCACCTGTTGCTCATCGCCGATGGAAGGTCATCGCGTCGTCCTTCGGCGATCAGGTTCTCGACGGCGTCCATTTCTTCGGCGTAACCGGCTTCGCGCCAGTAGTTCCGGTAGTTCGGAAGAACGACATAGCCGCGCATCGTCTTGCGGTTCACCGCGCGTGCAGCCTCGACGTCATCGTCGATGACGGTCGGAATCATGTTGGTGAGCATGAACCCGCCGCGGAATTCACCCGCGTGGCGGGCGAGTTGAGTCGGGGCATGACTGAGTGAGGCGTTGGCCCAGATCGCGCCGTCACCGATCTCAGCCGCGAGCGACAACATGCGGTCGCGCATTGTCGCGAGGTAAATGGGCGGCAACTGTCCGGAGAACTGCTCTTGTTTGTGCATTGCGTCGACGTAGTTGCGAATGTCGGAAAGGGGCTTGCCGGCTTGGACGCCGAGCCTGGAGACCACGGGTCCGTGGCTAACGCCGATGCCGAAGCCAAAGCGTCCGCCCGACACTTCATGGATGTGGGCCGCGGTGTTCGCGGCCTCGACGGGGTGGTTGTAGTAGATCGGCTGGATCGACGTGAAGTAGCGGATATTGCGCGTTTCGTGGGCGAGGGAAGTGCACAAGCCCAGAGTTCCACCCAGGCTGGGGCACGCGAGTGCGGGAAAGCCCATTTCATCGAGTCGCGCGGCGAGTTCGAGAATCGCGCTCCGTTTGGTTGGTGTCGCCACGACCGAGACGGCAGGAAGGTTGTCGCCTTTTGCTTTGCTCATCGTCGCACGGTACCCGATGGTCGCTACGGTTGGGGCGTGCTGCGCATCGGCATGCTCTGTCCCTACAGCCTCACCATTCCTGGTGGGGTTCAGATGCAGGTACTTGGTCTGGCGCGCGAACTACGTGCGATGGGCCACGAGGTCCGCGTGCTCGGCCCGTGCGACGGCGCACCTCCGGAACCGTTCGTCACGCCTCTCGGCAACAGCTTGCCGACGGCGGCCAATGGCTCTGTCGCACCTCTCGCTCCCGATGCATCGGCCGCGCTGCGCACGATACGCGCGCTCAACGACGAAGACTTCGACGTGATCCACCTCCACGAGCCCTTGGCGCCGGGCGTGACGATGACCGCCCTCTTATTGCGACTTGCGCCGACTGTTGGGACGTTCCATGCGGCGGGTGACTCGGCGAGCTATCGCATGCTCAACAAGGCGGTTCGGTGGTTGGCCTCGCGCATCGACATCCGCGTGGCGGTTTCGAAGGATGCCGAGATGCTGGCAAGCCGCTATCTCGCTGGCACGTACGAGTTGTTGGGCAACGGCATCGAGCTCTCGCGCTACGGCATCGACAACCAGCCGTCGTCGATCGAAAAAACCGAATCACCGACGATCTTCTTCGTCGGCCGACACGAGCCGCGCAAGGGCCTCGATGTACTTCTCGCATCGCTCGCATTCCTTCCCGCTGACGTACGTCTTTGGATCGCCTCCGATGGACCCGACACCGAGGCGCTGAAAGCGAAGTACGCGGCGGAGTCACGTATCACTTGGCTCGGTCGTGTTTCCGACGCAGAGAAGATTCGTCGCATGACGCAAGCCTCGGTCTTCTGTGCGCCTTCATTGCACGGCGAGTCGTTCGGCGTGGTGCTGCTCGAGGCAATGGCATCGGGGACCCCCGTCGTGGCGAGTGACATCGACGGCTACCAGAACGTCGCGACGCATGACGTCGATGCTCTCCTCGTCGACCCGGGCGACGAGCGCGCGCTTGCGGCTGCGTTGGCGAAGGTGATGGCCAACCCACGGTTGTCGCAACGCCTCGTCGAAGCCGGCCACCGTCGAGTCGAATCAGCGTCGATGCGAACACTCGCGCAACGGTACGTCGAACTGTACGAACGTGCGCTCGAGATGGAACGCAGTGGTGCCGGGGACGGCTACGCGACGGGTTTTGGTCGCAAGGTGGGGGATCCTCGTCGGCTGCGGCAAGCGAACCGTATGCTGTCAATGATCGACAAGCGCCGTGTGCGGCGCACCCAACGCCCATGAACGCACCTTCGTCTTCGCCCACTTCTCCCTCCGGCGCGGCGACATCGCCGCCCGCTTCGGGGTGGGAAGACCTTACGGTGAAGTTGCGTCGGTCG
>JBEAPO010000132.1:0-17186 GCA_041164425.1 Actinomycetota bacterium | reverse complement strand
ACCTGACGGGGTGTGCGGCCGAGTGATCGAGCGACGTCTTCTTGAGTCGAGTCGAGTCCCCGAAGTGCAGCCGCGACTGGCAACATGACGTACGGATAGCAGGCGCACGTGAGAACGATCGCAGCCCCCCAGAAACCCTCGAGAGCCGGCTGCCACGAGATCCACGCGAAGGCGGAGAGATACGACGGAATGGCCAAGGGCAGTGCGAGCAGAACCAGGATGGCCGTTCTCGCAGGTACCGCGACTCGGGTGGTGATCCATGCACCGGCGGTGCCGATCGAGATGCTGGCTGCGGTCACGATCGTCGTGAGCCACGCGCTGCGCACGACGAGATTCCACGTGCGCAATTGGAAGATCTCACTGATGACTGCGTCGGCACCGCGCGAGAACGCCTCGGTGGCCAGATAGTAAGCGGGAATCAGCGCAATGACCGCCGCCGCCACGGCAGGAACCGCGAGTGGGGCGGGGACCCTGACGCGGCGGCCGATGTTCATCAACGCTGACTTACTTCGTGAGAAGTCCGACCGAGGACAACAGTTCCTGGGTTGCCTCGATCGACTTGAGATCGGCGAGGTCGATGGCCGGCGGATTCACTTCCTCGATGGTCGGTAAATCCGCGAATGGCGTGACACCGGAAGCGACCGGGTACTCGAAGGTCTTTTCCGCGAAATACGTCTGTCCGTCAGCCGAGAGAAGGAAGTCGACGAGTGCCTGGGCCGCGGTTGCATTGTCGCTGCTCGCGAGAATTCCGACACCAGCGACGTTGACGAGACTGCCCGGATCTTGGTTCTTGAAGTAATGATTCTTCGCAACGACCGCGTCGGCGCCTTCGGCGAGGATCTTCTCGTAGAGGTAGTAGTGGTTGACCAGCCCCACCGACACTTCCCCCGAATTCACCGCGTCGCGAACGACGCCGTTCTTTTCGTATGCGACCGGTTCGTTCGCTGCAAAGCCTTCGAGCCATGTGCGCGCGCCATCATCGCCACGCAGCACGCGCAGTGCGGTGACGAACGATTGCCACGAAGCGTTCGTCGGTGCGAATCCGATCTTTCCCTTCCATGCGGGGTCGAGGAGGTCGTCGATCGTTGCAGGAAGATCGGCATCGGCAACCAGGTCGGGGTTGTACACGAGCACGCGCATGCGACCGCTCGTGGCGATCCAGTTTCCCTGTGTCGAGCGGTACGCGGGGTCGACGAGGTCGAGCGTTGCGTCGGGGAGCGGCGCAAAGAGACCCGCATCCTCGACCGCACCGAGTGCGCCCGCATCCTGCGAGAAGAACACATCGGCTGGACTCGCATCGCCTTCGGTCAGCAGGAGGGCGGCCATCTCGCCGCTGTCACCGGCGCGAAGTTCGACGTCGATCCCGGTTGCGGCGGTGAATTCGTCGATGATCGGCGCGACGAGTTCCTCGCTGCGTCCGCTGTAGACGGTGATGCTGCCGGCAGCTTCCGTGTCACCCGTGGCTGCATCGGTTGTCGAGTCGCTGTCGCCACCGCAGGCTGCCAACGCCACGGTCGCTGCAATGAGAATCGCGAATCGGCGCGCATGTCGGGGGGTTCGTGTCATGGTCTCTCTCACTCTTCCGAAGGCTATTAGGTAGCCCTAACAAGCCATAGGTTAGGAGAGCCTAACGAATCGTGTCAAGCCCTCTCGGGCGCGGGGAAAGGGCCCACGGCTACCGTACGGCAATGGCCTCCAACACCCCCGACACCCCTGTCGACATCAAGCCCCGCAGCCGTGACGTCACCGACGGCCCCCAGAAGGCGCCGGCGCGTGCGATGTTGCGTGCGGTCGGCTTGGGCGATGCGGATTGGGTGAAGCCGCAGGTGGGCATCGCGTCGTCGTGGAACGAGGTGACGCCGTGCAACATGACGTTGCGCAAGTTGGCCGAACATGCGAAGTACGGAGTTCAACAAGCCGGCGGCGTCGCTCTCGAGTTCGGCACCATCACCGTCAGCGATGGGATTTCGATGGGCCACGAGGGAATGCGTGCGTCGCTGGTGAGTCGCGAGGTCATCACCGACTCGGTTGAGACAGTTGTACACGCCGAGCGTTTCGATGGCTTCGTCGGCCTCGCCGGATGCGACAAGAGCATTCCCGCGATGTTGATGGCCGCAGCGCGTCTGAATCTTCCGTCGGTCTTCGTCTACAACGGCTCGATCATGCCGGGCGAGCACAACGGCAAGGCCCTCGACATCACCAGCGTTTTCGAAGCCGTCGGTGCGCATGCTCTCGGCACCATCGACGACGCCGAGTTGAAGGCGATCGAGGAAAAGGCGTGTCCCGGCGAGGGTGCGTGCGGTGGCATGTTCACCGCGAACACGATGTCGTCGATCGCCGAGGCGATCGGCATGAGTCTCCCCGGCACCGCTTCTCCGCCGGCCATCGACAGCCGCCGCGAAGACGACGCGCGTCGCGCCGGCGAGGCAGTTGTCAACATGTTGCGGCTCGGCATCCGACCGCGCGACATCATGACGAAGAAGGCGTTCGAGAACGCGATCGCGGTCGTCAACGCATTCGGTGGCAGCACCAACGCGGTTCTGCACCTGTTGGCCATCGCCAACGAAGCAGGCGTCGAGTTGAGCCTCGACGACTTCAACCGCATCGCCGCCAAGGTTCCGCACATCGCCGACACCAAGCCCGGTGGCAAGTACCACATGTCCGACATCGACCGCATCGGCGGCGTGCCCGTTGTGTTGAAGATGTTGCTCGACGCGGGCCTGTTGCACGGCGACGTGATGACGGTGACGGGCAGGACCATGGCCGAGAATTTGGCGGACATCAACCCTCCTGCACCCGATGGCGACGTCATCCATCCGTTGTCCGACCCGATCCACTCCGAGGGCGGCATCAACATTCTCACTGGCTCGCTCGCTCCGAAGGGCTCGGTCGTCAAGGTCGCCGGTCTCACACACGACCAGATGCACTTCGAGGGCACGGCGCGCGTCTTCGACGGCGAAGACGGTGCGATGGCCGAGATTCTCGCGGGGAAGATCAAGCCCGGTGACGTACTGGTGATTCGCTACGAGGGCCCGAAGGGTGGTCCGGGTATGCGCGAGATGCTGGCCATCACCGGTGCGCTGAAAGGCGCGGGTCGCGGACACGACTGTGCGCTCATCACCGACGGCCGTTTCAGTGGTGGCACGTGGGGATTCTGCATCGGCCACGTCGCCCCCGAAGCCGTCGATGGTGGGCCGATCGCGTTCGTGCGCGACGGTGACCGGATTCTCATCGACGTCCATGACAAGCGACTCGACCTGCTCGTGAGCGACGATGAGCTCGCCAAGCGCAAGCAGGGCTGGAAGCCGAACCCGCCGCGCTACACGATGGGCGTGCTCGGCAAGTACGCGAAGTTGGTGCAGGGCGCCGAAACCGGAGCCATCACCAACTTCTAATCAAGGGTTTTCGGTGTGAATTGACTCGCTATTTGCGACTCTCCGCACCGAGAACTGTCACTGCGTGCGCCGAGACGTCACGTTTTCTCGGGCCACTCGCCATCCAATGAGGGTGAAGGCGTTGAAAATCGTCGCGACGACGATGAAAGCGCCGGCGGTGCCGCGGTCCCATGCGAAGTTGCGCAGCAACATTCCGATCACGACGGTGGCCATCCATACGACGATCCCGGTCTGAACCGCGGCGGGGTTCCTCCACCCTCTCGACGCCCACCATCCGCACGCGAGGGCGATGAGGAACGGTGCGGCAGTCGAAAGCACACCCGCGACGTCTTTGTCGGTGTCGTGGTTGCGCGTACCGATGAACACGAACAACACGACAAGTGCGGCGTCAACGACGAAGGGGAGAAGTTTGCGCTTCATGGTGCGTTTCTCGGTGTGCCAAGTCGCAAAAAGCGAGTCAATTCACACCGAGAACCCTCAGGACTCGTAGTACTCGCGGCCGAGGTGGGTGATCTGGTCTTCGCCCATCATCCAGCGCAGCGTGTTCTTCAACTTCGTCAGCTGAATGAACAAGTCGTGCTCGGGGTAGAGACCGGGTGCCACCTGCGGGCTCTTGTAATAGAAGCTCAGCCACTCCTGGATTCCGCCGAGGCCCGCGCGCTGGGCGAGGTCGGAGTACAAAACGAGGTCGAGTGCCAGCGGCGCGGCGAGAATCGAGTCGCGGCAGAGGAAGTTGACCTTGATCTGCATCGGGTAACCCATCCACCCGAAGATGTCGATGTTGTCCCAACCCTCTTTGTTGTCTCCGCGCGGTGGGTAGTAGTTGATCTGCACCTTGTGGAAGACGTCGCCGTAGAGATCGGGGTTCTTCGTCGGCTCGAGGATGTCTTCGAGAACGCCGAGCTTCGACTCTTCCTTCGTCTTGAAGTTCTCGGGTGCGTCGAGCACTTCGCCGTCGCGGTTGCCGAGGATGTTGGTGCTGTACCAACCCGACAGACCGAGTTGGCGGGCCTTCACCATCGGCGCGAGCACGGTCTTCATGAGGGTTTGGCCGGTCTTGAAGTCCTTGCCGGAGATCGGGATGTTCTTGTCGGTTGCGAACTGGCGCAGGCACGGCATGTCGACGGCGAGGTTGGGCGAACCATTGGCGAACGGCACGCCCTCGAGGAGGGCGGCGTATGCGTAGAGCATCGACGGAGCGATTCGTTCGTCGTTCGCGTCGATTGCCTTTTCGAAGGCTTCAATGGTGGCGTGCACTTCGCAGGGCTCGATGTACACCTCGGTGCTGGCGCACCAGATCATCACGAGGCGGCTCACGCCCTTTTCGTCGCGGAAGCGGTTGATATCTTCGCGGATCGCATTCAGCATCGCGCGCTTGCCGATTTCGCCCATCGTGTGTTCGCCTGTGAGGTTGCGGGCGTACTTGCGCTCGAATGCCGCCTTCATCGGACGGATGTCGCGCAGAACTTCGGAGATTGCCTCGATGTGCTTGCCCTGTTCCAACACGCCGGCGCGCGATGCCGCGACGTACGCGTCGTCGGGGAACACGTCCCATGCGCCCCACACAATGTCGTCGAGGTTGGCGAGGGGAACGAAGTCCTTGATGAGGGGCGAGCGGCCGTCGGTGCGCTTGCCGAGCCGAATCGTGCCCATCTGGGTCATCGACCCGATGGGCAGGCCCTGGCCGCGCTTGGCCAGTTCGACGCCGGCGATCAGCGTGGTGGTGACGGCGCCGAGGCCGATGACGAGAACGCCCAGCTTGCCGTCGGCGGGGGCGATGGCGGCGGGCGATGGGGTGGTGGTCGACATGTGACAGGCCTCCTGGGGCTCAGGGTAGACAGGCTAGGGGAATGGCTCGGGGCCGCAGGGTTCCCCCCCGTATCGTGTGCCGCATGTCCGGTGCCGCTGAACCCCTGATTCTCGATGGCATTGCCCTGCGCGACCTCATGGTGAAACAAATCGCACAACGGGTTGGCGCGGCTGGTCGGCCCGAAATCTGCCTTGCGACCGTCCTCGTGGGTGACGACGGGCCCAGCCACACCTATGTGCGCAACAAGCACAAGTTCGCAGCCGTCGCTGGTCTGCAGAGCCGCAACGAAGTTCTGCCCGCGACCGCCTCCCAGGCCCAGGTCGAAGACCTCGTCGGACGCCTCGCCGCCGATCCCACGGTGCACGGAATACTCGTGCAGCAACCCTTGCCATCGCAGCTCGACAACGACGCCGTGCTGCGTCTCTTGCCCGCCGAGAAAGACGTCGACGGACTCACCACGGGCTCACTTGGTCGCCTGGTGCGCGGTGAGCCCGGACTCGTGCCGTGCACGCCGCTCGGAGTGTTGCGTCTCCTCGAGCACTACAACATTCCCACCGTGGGCAAGCATGCGGTAATCGTCGGCCGCTCGACCCTCGTCGGCACGCCGCTCGCACTGATGTTGTCGCGCAAGGGCGTCGATGCAACGGTCACCATTGCGCACAGCCGCACCTCCAACCTTGCGGAACTGTGCCGTTCAGCCGACATTGTCGTCGGTGCCAGCGGTCAGGCACGAATGATCGGGGCCACGCACTGCAAGCCCGGGGCCACGCTCATCGACGTGGGTATTTCGCGCACCGAAGCGGGAATCGTTGGTGACATCGACTTTGATGAAGTGCGCGGCATCGCCGGTGCCATCACGCCCATGCCGGGTGGTACCGGACCGATGACAATCGCGTGTCTGCTCGAGAACACACTCACCGCGGCCAAGCTGCAGGGCGTCGCGCTCTGATCGTCGCGTCAGGCAGCGACGAGCGACATCACCAGGCCGGCAATGTGACCGCGCGCAGCGCCGCGCGTGAGGCCGTGCTGCGAGGTGAATTGGTCCCACGACTCAAACGACAGACACACTTCGATCTGGGTCAGTAGGCGTTCGTCGCCGGAGATCTCGCCTGGGAATGTCGCAGCAATCTGCTCGCGCAGCGCCCGGTGTAAACGGTTGAGGCTGTTGCGCACGAGCGGTGACGTGCGTGCGTTGCGGTGAATGTTCAGTGCGCGACGGATCGGCGCGATGATCGTGTACATCTCGTCTCGTGCCGAAACGAGGCGATCGACACGTTCCACGAGTGGCACGAGCGGGTCGATCGGTACGAGAAAAGGGCTGATTGCAATACCTTGGCGCGAGGCGACTTCGGCATAGACGGCTTCGAGGTCCTCGAAGTGCTGGAACACAGAACGCGTCGAGACGCCCGCTCGTTCGGCGATGGCGCGAGCACCAGTCTCGCCGTGGTCTTCGCGAAGCAGTTCGTACAGTGCGTCGATGATGGCTTCGCGGGTCCGCACACCGCGTGCGGCGCGACCGTCGAGGCGTTCGGCGGGCGCCTCGACCGAAGTCGAATTGTCAGTCGCTGAGGGCAGTGAGTTCATCGTGCGATGAAGTCGTTGACAACTGTGGCCAACTCTTCGCCTTTGTCTTCTTGGATGAAGTGCCCGCCCCCGGCGATGGTGGTGTGCGGCTGTCCCGCCGCCCCTGGGATCAACTTCTGGAAGTGACGTTCCGCGCCCGCGGTGATGGGGTCGCTGTCACCGAACGCGGTGAGGAACGGCTTCTTCCAATCCATCAGCACCTTCCAGGCTTCGCGGTTCGGCTCAGCCGACGGATCATCGGGCGCAGCGGGAACGAGAGTCGGGAAAATGCGCGCACCAGCTTTGTACGAGTCGTCGGGGAACGGCGCGTCGTACGCGGCAACGTTGTGCGTGCCGATGGGTCGTGAGGCACATCCGCCCTGCACGATGTTGCCGACGTTGAAGTCGGGCGTCGTCTGGCTGTATTCGCGCCACGCACGGAACGCCGCACCTGGGTCGCGGTCACCGGTGGGAAGAAACGTGTTCGCTGCGACGATGCGTGTGAACCGATCGGGGAAGGCTGCGACGAGGCGCAACCCGATGAGGCCACCCCAGTCCTGACACACCAACGTGAGGTTCGTGAAGTCGTTCGCGACCAGCCAGTCGGACATCCAGGTGACGTGGCGTTCGTAGGTGTAGTCGGCCATGGCGGCCGGCTTGTCGCTGCGGCCGAAACCGATCAGGTCGGGCGCGATCACGCGGTGGCCCGCCGCAACAAAGCCTCGGATCATCTTGCGGTAGAGGTACGCCCACGAGGGCTCACCATGCATGCAAAGGATCGTGTTCGCCGCGGTCTTCGGGCCTTCGTCGACATGGTGCACGCGCAATGTCGCCCCGTCACCAGAAGGGATGTCGGTGTAGACGGGGGAAAACGGCCATTCGGCCAGTCCCTCGAAGCAGCTGTCGGGCGTGCGTAGGATCTCCATGAATTTGCACCGTAAGTGCAAGAACACGGGGAGTCAAGTGCCTGTTGCGCAACCGTCAAACCCGTGGCAAACTCTCGGACGTGACGTACTTCCGCGCCCTTGCAATCACCGAGGTAGTAGTACCCGCATAGGCGCACGTCCCATATCACGTACGCCTTGGCTCCCTGCGGGGGGCCTTTTTTATTGCTCGAAACCAGCCGATTCGGCAGATTTTTTGCCGAAGTCAACCGAAATCTCCCGCCAGCCAATTGACTTAAACGAATTCCGAGGAGGAACCCATGAAGATCACCGGTGCCGAGGCCCTCATCAAGGCCTTGGAAATGGAAAAAGTCGACGTGATGTTCGGCTACCCGGGCGGCTGCATTCTGCCCGCCTACGACCCGCTGCTTCAGTCGCCGATCCGCCACATCCTCGTGCGCCACGAACAGGGCGCCGGTCACATGGCCGAGGGTTACGCCCACGTCACCGGCCGCCCGGGCGTTGCCATGGTTACCAGTGGTCCCGCCGCAACGAACCTCGTCACCCCACTGTGCGATGCCTACATGGACTCGATACCCATGATCGCAATCACGGGCCAGGTTTCGACCACCGCTATTGGTACCGACGCGTTTCAGGAATGCGACACCGTCGGTATCACGCGCAGCATCACCAAGCACAACGAACTCGTCATGTCGCCCGCCGACATCCCACTGGCGGTGCGCCAGGCGTTCCACATCGCCACCTCCGGACGCCCGGGTCCCGTGCTGTTGGATCTTCCAAAAGACGTGTTGCAGAACACAATGGAGTGGCATTGGCCGACCGACGACGAAGTTGCGGCAAGCCTGCCCGGCTACAAGCCGAACACGAAGGGCCACCCGCGCATGATCAAGGAAGCGGCGAAGCTGATGCTCGCCGCCGAGCGCCCGGTTCTTTATCTCGGTGGCGGCGTGTTGAAGGCGCGTGCCGCCGAACAGGTCAAGCAGATCGCCGAACTGTTGAACATTCCGGTCGTCACCACGTTGATGGCGCGCGGTGCGTTCCCTGACAGTCACCCGCTGAACCTGGGTATGCCGGGCATGCACGGCACGGCTGCAGCGGTCACCGCACTGCAAAAGAGCGACCTGTTGATCGCACTTGGCGCACGCTTCGACGACCGCGTCACCGGCAAGGTCGCGACGTTCGCGCCCGAGGCAAAGATCATCCACGTCGACATCGATCCGGCCGAACAGGGCAAGGTTCGCAAGCCCGACGTTCCGATCGTTGGTGACTGCCGCGCAGTCACCAAGGAACTCGTGAAGGCGCTGCGCGAGTTGCTCGACGGAGGCGAGAAGCAGGCCGATGTCGGACCGTGGCGCAGCCGCGTTTCGGGTTGGCGCGAACAGTTCCCGCTCACCTACGAGCAGTCCGAGCCCGGCGAGGCGTTGAAGCCGCAGTACTGCCTCGAGAAACTGCGCGACAACGCACCCGAAGACACGATCCTCGTCTCGGGTGTCGGCCAGCACCAGATGTGGTCGAGCCAGTACTGGAAGTTCGAAAAGCCGTATACCTGGGTCAACTCCGGTGGTCTCGGGACAATGGGCTTTTCGGTGCCCGCGGCCATCGGCGCGAAGGTCGGCTGCCCCGACAAAACAGTGTGGGCCATCGACGGCGACGGCTGTTTCCAGATGACCGCGCAGGAACTCATCACCTCAACGCTCAGCAACGTGCCGATCAAGGTCGGCATCCTGAACAACTCGTATCTCGGAATGGTGCGTCAGTGGCAGGAGATGTTCTACGGCGAGCGCTACAGCGAGGTCGACCTCGGTGGTGGCGTGCCCGACTTCGTGAAGTGGGCCGAGGCCATGGGATGCGTCGGCATTCGCGTCGACTCGCCCGAAGAGGTTGAGCCCGCAATAGAAAAGGCGAACTCCATCAACGACCGGTCCGTCGTCGTCGACTTCCGCGTCGCCGAGGGCGAAAAGGTGTTCCCGATGGTGCCGGCCGGTGCCAGCAACGACGACATCTTGTTGCCGCCGTCGCAGACCGCGAAGAGGGAGTTCCTGCGATGAGCAAGCCGCGTCACCACATCCTGTCGGTTCTCGTCCAGAACAAGGCTGGCGTGCTCGCGCGCGTGTCGGGTCTCTTCGCCCGTCGCGGGTACAACATCTTCTCGCTGGCGGTTGCGCCAACTGAAGACCCGGACCTCAGTCGCATCACGATCGTCGTCGACGTCGAAGAGACGCCGCTCGAGCAAATCGTGAAGCAACTCTTCAAGCTCATCGAGGTCGTCCGCATTTCGGAACTCGACCCCGCGCGTTCCGTCGAGCGCGAGCTCCTCATCGCAACGGTGCGTGCCGGTGCCGAGGTGCGCGGCCAACTCGTCGAACTCGCCAACATCTTCGACGCAAAGGTCGTTGCGGTTGGCGTCGACGCACTCACACTCTCTCTCGAGGGTTCGCCCGACAAGTTGGACGACTTCGAGGAACTCCTGCGTGGTTATGGCATCGTTGAACTTCAACGAACCGGCCGTATCGCGCTTCCCAAACTCGATCGCGAAGCACGCGTGCGTGCAGTGAAAGGAAAGGCAAGCTGATGGCAGCAAAGATGTATTACGACGGCGATTGTGACGTCAACATCATCAAGAACCGGAAGGTGGCAATCATTGGGTACGGCTCGCAGGGCCATGCCCATGCGTTGAACCTGAAGGAAAGCGGCGTACCGGTGGTGGTTGGTCTGCGCGAGGGTTCCGCCTCGGCAGCCAAGGCACAGGCCGCTGGTCTCACCGTGAAAAGCATTGCCGATGCGGCCAAGTGGGCCGACGTCATCATGCTCACGATGCCCGACACCGAGCAGAAGGCCACGTACACCGAGAGCATCAAGCGCTACATGAAGCCCGGCAAGGCACTCGCCTTCGCCCACGGTTTCAACGTCCGCTTCAAGCGCATCAAGCCCCCGAAGGGCGTCGACGTCATCATGATCGCGCCGAAGGGCCCCGGTCACCTGGTGCGTCGCACCTACACCGAGGGCGGCGGTGTTCCGGCGCTCATCGCCGTCGAGCAAGATGCCACCGGCAACGCGAAGGCAGTCGCTCTGTCGTACGCATCGGCCATCGGCGGCGGTCGCGCGGGCATCATCGAGACGACGTTCGCCGAGGAAACCGAAACCGACCTGTTCGGTGAGCAGGTTGTTCTCTGTGGTGGCCTCACCGAACTCGTGCGAAACGGATTCGAGACGCTCGTCGAGGCTGGCTACCAGCCGGAGATGGCGTACTTCGAGTGCCTCCACGAAGTGAAGTTGATCGTCGACCTCATGTACGAAGAGGGCATCGCGGGCATGCGCTACAGCATTTCCGACACCGCCGAGTACGGCGACGTCACGCGCGGTCCGCGCATCATTACGCCGACCACGAAGAAGCAGATGCAAAAGATCCTGAAGGAGATCCAGTCGGGCAAGTTCGCCAAAGAATGGATCGCCGAGAGCGAAAGCGGTCGCGCCAAGTTCAACGAACTGCGTGCAGCCGGTGCCGCACACCAGATCGAGGAAGTCGGTAAGCGTCTCCGCGGCATGATGCCGTGGATCTCGGCCGGTAAGCAGAAGGTGTCGGAAGCCTCCGGCGGCTGAGAATTCCCGGCACGCAGTGTGAGGGTTTTCGGTGTGAAAAGACTCGGTAAACGAGTCGATACACACCGAGAACCGCTACAAAGAAGAACTGGTTGCAAAATCGAAGAGGCCCCGCCTGGCGGCGGGGCCTCTCCTTTTTGTTGTGCACCTGATAGGGGCAGGTGATCGTGATCCTCAGCAGGTGATGCCGGGGATGCAGAGCTTCGGTAGGGCGGTCTTGACCGACTGCTTCGTGAGGTCGATTCCCTGCAGCGACGAGACGAGTGAGTCGTCCATTGTGAGCTTCGGGATGCTGATTGCCGTCGTGCCGCTTTGCGATGCAGGAGCGCTCGAGGTGGCCGCAGGCTCCTCGGCAGGTGCCGTGGGTGCGGGCTGCTCGACGGCGGGCTGCTCGGTGGGAACCGAAACGACCGCGGCGTCGGCGACTGCGGGCGCCGGGGCAACCGTGGTCTCGAGTTCTGCGGCGGTCGAGGCGTCCGGCGCGAACAAGATCACGTCACCAGCAGGGATCGGGGACTTCTTCGACTTCTTCGGCGTCGACGCCACTTTTGTTGATGCGGTCGACTGGGTAGCAATCGACTCGGTAGCGGTCGACGCAGTTGCAGATGCCGTGGGCTGCGCAGTGATCGGGGCGTCGGCCACGATTTCCTCGACAACTTCGGCGACCTCGGTGAGGGTGGGCGAGGAGACCACCGCAAGCGGGGCGTCGGCGTTCGTGTTGTTGTTCGACTCGCCGCCGCGGCTGGCGACGAAGCCAGCCGAGAGGAAGAGGACTGCTGCGGTGGCGCCTGCTGCGATGGCGAAGCGCTTCACGTTCTTGTTGCTGGTGGTGTTCATTGTTTTCTCCTTTTGTGGTGGGCCCCGTGTGGGCTGTGTTGCCATACAGAGCCGTGACCCCCCACAGTGCGGACACTTTTCTCACGACTTTTTTGAGATTCCGGAAACCCTTATGGGACAGGGATTTCCTGGTGTCATTTGGTGTGGTTCTCGGTGCGCCGGGGTGCAGAAACCGAGTCTTTTCACACCGAAAACCCAAAAGTTGAGTTGACGGGTCGGGAATTGGGGCGTAGCGTCCCCCGCCATGACCAACGCTTCCTGGGGTTTTGAAACCCGCCAAATCCATGCCGGCCAGAGCCCCGACCCTGCCACGGGCTCGCGTGCGGTGCCGATCTACCAGACCACGTCGTACCAGTTCCGCGACTCGGCCCACGCGCAAAATCTCTTCGCGCTCGCCGAAATCGGCAACATCTACACGCGCATCATGAACCCGACGCAGGCGGTTCTCGAAGCACGCGTCGCCGACCTGGAAGGCGCCATCACCACCGCGGTTGGTCTGCCGGGCGCACTCGTTGTGAGTTCGGGTCAGGCCGCCGAGACGCTGGCGATTCTCACGCTTGCCGAAGCAGGCAGCCACATCGTTGCTTCACCGTCGCTGTACGGCGGCACGTACAACCTGTTGCACTACACGTTGCCGAAGATGGGAATCGAAGTTTCGTTCGTCGACGACCCGCACGACCTGCAGCAGTGGAAGAGCGCCGTGAAGCCGAACACGAAGGCGTTCTACGGCGAGGTGCTCGCGAACCCGAAGAACGACGTGTTCGACATCGAAGGTGTCTCGAAGGTTGCCCACGACGTCGGCGTTCCGCTGATCATTGACAACACCGTGCCCACGCCGTACGGCATTCGTCCGCTCGAGTGGGGTGCCGACGTCGTCGTGCATTCGCTCACCAAGTTCATGGGTGGTCACGGGTCGAGCATCGCTGGTGCAATCGTCGACGGCGGCAAGTTCGACTTCTCGGCCAGCGGTCGCTTTCCGAACTTCACCGAACCCGATCCGTCGTACCACGGCCTTGCGTACTGGCCGGCACTCGGACCGGGCAGCTACATCATCAAGGCGCGCGTGCAGATGCTGCGCGATCTCGGTGCTGCCGTCAGCCCGTTCAACGCGTGGACGATCCTGCAGGGAATCGAAACGCTCTCGCTGCGCATGGAGCGTCACTGGTCGAACGCGGCGAAAGTCGCCGAGTACCTGACGAAGAACCCGAAGGTCGAGAGCGTGTCATGGGCGGGACTGCCGTCGAGCCCGTGGAATGAGCGCGCGAAGAAGTACTTCCAGGGTCGCGGTTTCGGCTCGATCATCGCGTTCAACGTGAAGGGTGGCCGCGACGCGGGCCAAAAGTTCGCCGAGGCTCTGAAACTGCACAGCCACGTCGCGAACATCGGTGACGTCCGCAGCCTCGTCATTCACCCCGCGTCGACGACCCACAGCCAGTTGACCGAGGCAGAGCAACTCGCATCGGGTGTGCACCCCGGCATGGTGCGCCTCTCGGTGGGCCTCGAATCGATTGCCGACATCCTCGCCGACCTCGATCTCGGCTTTGCCGCCGTCTGAGGTTTCGCAGCGGCTACGCCGCGTCATCAACTAACTTGGGCGTGTGAGCGACAGCATCGATACGCGCACGGGCTGGATGCCCAACGATGTCCTGAACGACGTGCGCGACCGCGTTCCGCTCGTCTATGTCGATGCTGTCCCCGTGCGTGTCGATGAGGCGGGAAACGTGACGCACGTCGGGATGTTGTTGCGCCAGGCAGCCGACGGTTCGATCAGCCGCATGGTTGTGTCGGGTCGCGTGATGCTGAACGAAAGAATTCGCGAGGCTCTCATCCGCCATCTCGAAAAAGACCTCGGGCCGCTCGCGCTGCCGCGCATTCCTCCCGAGCCTTCACCGTTCACCATCGTCGAGTACTTCCCAGACCCCACGATCAGTGGGTTCCACGACCCCCGTCACCACGCGGTGTCCCTCGCGTACGTGGTGCCCGTGTCGGGAGAGTGTCAACCCACGCAACAGGCGCTCGAGTTGACGTGGTTCACGCCGGCCGAAGCGGTGAGCGACCGTGTGCGCCGTGAGATGACGGGCGGCCACGACCGCCTCATCCGGTTGGCGCTGGCGTCGGTCGGCGTTCTGCCCTAGGTGCGGCGGCGGCGTCGCACGACGCGCCTGTTGCCCGGACGCAGGTGCGGTGCTGGAGAGACCACAGTGGTGTTCTCGTCGAGGGGAATCTGGATGCCGTCTTTGTCGATGTCGGTGGGTTCACCCGAGAACTCCGACACGGCGGCCGGCTGTTCCTTCGGGCGGCGACCGAGAACCTGGTCGATGGCGAGCATGCCGCCCGCGACGATGGCTCCGGCGAGGCCATGTTTGCGGTGTGCGCGCGCAACGATGCTGTCACGTGCCTCGGCGTTGCGGGTTTCGAGGCGGGCCGCATCATCGTCGGCGGTGTCGTCTCCGACGTCATTTGTATCGAGCATGTCATCGTCACGCTCGTCGGCCATGTAGCGAGCGTACCGTTCATGCGACAGCCGTATTCGTCGGTGCGTCTAACATTCCGTCATGCCAGAGGGCGACACGATCCACCGAGCCGCGGCGGCATTGCGCACGGCGCTCGTGGGTCGTCAGATGATCGGCTTCGAGGCGCCAAGGTTGACGGGGCCCTCGCCCCGTGTGGGTCGCACGATCGAGTCGGTCGATGTCCACGGCAAGCATCTCGAAATCGTCTGGGACGATGACGTCGTGCTGCACACGCACATGCGGATGACCGGAAGTTGGCATCTTTATCGACGTGGTGAGCGTTGGCGCAAGCCGCGCCGCCTCGCCCGCGTGGTCATCGAAACCGTCGAGTGGGTGGCGGTGTGTTTCAGCGCGCCGGTTGTCGAGACGTACCGCGCCGACAGTTTCGTGCGGCACCCGAATTTCGGCCGTCTTGGTCCTGACCTGTGCAAAGAGAACGTCGATGTCGACGAATGTGTGCGTCGCATGTTGTCGTATGCCGACCCATCTCGATCGATTGCCGAGGTGATGCTCGACCAGCACGTGATGTGTGGCGTCGGCAACGTTTATCGGTGTGAAGTGTTGTGGGCGTGCGAGGTGCATCCACACGCATTGGTCGGATCGTTGCCGCAGTCGGCGTGCATCGAACTCGTTCGCACTGCTGCAGAAATGCTGCAGGCGAACCTGCACCACTCTGCACGAATCACCACCACGTCAACGCCGGGTGGACTTGCGGTGTACGGCCGCAACCACCAGCGTTGCGAACGATGCCAAGGAGTGATCGCGGTCGAACAGCACGGCCAACCCCCGCGTCTTTTGTATTGGTGCCCCGAATGCCAGACGCGGTGTCAGCCGGCACCCAAGCGCGACGACTCGAATCCGCTGGCGCGGCGCACCGACCCGCACCCCGCCGGTTCGCATTTCATCGCCGAGATGATCGACAGCCACGATCGGTTCCGGGGCGTCGACGAACTCGAAGCGAGTTAGCCCCCGAGCAGGCCGCGCGAAGCCAGTACGCGGTCGACCGTGATCACCAGAGCGACGCGGTCGGGGCGCTCTTTTGGCTGCTGGTACCGGGCCGCGTAGCCCGCGACGGCGGCTGCCACCTCGGAAGAGTCAGCGGTGGCGCGGATGGCGCCTTCGAGGGTCACCCAGCGGCCACCGTCGACCTGTGACACCGCGGCACGGCCGCCGCGTCGGGCGTTGGCGACCTTTTGGCAGCCGTCGAACGTGATGATGCGTACTTCGCCCGCGGTTGCGTCGAAACTGAACCCAACCGGAACGACGTGCGGGCTGCCGTCGGCGCGCAGTGTGGTGAGAGAGGCCAGGTGTCGTTCGGCGAGGAACGTAGCAAGTGCTTCGCTGATCTCAGACGGTCGTGATGGCATGGAGGATGTCCAGTTTTGACGCGCGTCGGGCCGGGCCGATCGCGGCGATGATGCCGACGACGATCGATGCCAAGAGGATCGTCACGATCGTGCCGAACGGAATTTCGAGGGTGCTGACGAAGGTCTCGGGCAGTGCCGTTGAGACCGCGATACCCAAAGGCACACCGACGACGACACCGAGTGTCGCGCCGAACACCGAGACAATGATGGCTTCCCACCGCACCGAGCGCTTCAGCTGTCGGCGGGTCATGCCGACGGCGCGCAGCAGTCCGAATTCGCGGGTGCGTTCGAAGACCGACAATGCCATGGTGTTGGCGATACCGAGCACGGCGATCGCGATGGCGAACACCAACAACGAATAGACGATAAAGAGCAACTGATTGAGCTGGTCTTCATTACTCTTCTGGAACTCGACGCGGTCCTGCACCTCGGCGCTGGGGAACTCGGTCGCCACCTCTTCGACCGCAGCCCGGGCGGCGGCAGGGTCGACACCGTCGGCAATCTTGGCGCCGATGAAGAAATCGACGGGAGGGGCGGACGAAGCAGCGTTCAGTGTGTCGAGACTGACGAGCCAGTTGCCGACGATCGAGGAGTCGCCATAAACGGCACCGACACGCAAACTGGTGACCGTGCCGTTCTGCCACGTCATTTCGACCGTGTCGCCCACCGACAGGCCGAGGTCGCGCGCCGGGTCCTTGTGCAAGAGCACTGCGCCGTCGGCGATGGAATTGAAGCTCCCGCTCTGGATGTCGGCGTCGACGAGTTCACCCATCGCCGGGTCGACCGCTCCGATCGACTTCGACTCGCCGGCGACCTGCGCTGTTGCCGCACGAAATGGTGATACAGCCGACAGTTCGGGCAGATTCGCGAGCTTGTCGGCGAATGCCGAGGGAATGCCCTGGAAATCCTGGTTTGAGACGTAGAAGTCGGCGGTGATGGACGTTCCGAGTGCCTTGCGAAGTGACGCCTGCACCGAGGCGGCAACGACGGCGATGGTGCTGACAAGCGCCAAGCCGATCATCAACGCGGATGCGGTGGACGCCGTGCGGCGCGGCGTGCGCTGTGCGTTCCTGCTGGCGATGCGGCCCGGCGTTTTGCGGTTCATCGACAAGCCGGGGAGGGGCAACAGGTTGCTGACAATCCGGCTGACGGGCGCGGCTACCGACTGCGACAAGCTTGCGACGCCAAGGAAAATC
>JBEAPO010000131.1:0-14786 GCA_041164425.1 Actinomycetota bacterium | reverse complement strand
GCCGCCGCGGCGATGAAAACGCCGGTGATCAAATTCCGATCCGCTGAGCCAAGAGCTCGCGGTGGTAGGTCGGGTCACCGAACATCAGCTCGCTCGACTTCGCACGCTTGAAGTAGAGGTGAGCAGGGTGTTCCCAGGTGAAGCCGATGCCGCCGTGGATCTGGATGTTCTCGGCTGTTGCGTGGAAGTACGCCTCCGAGCAATAGGCCTTTGCGAGCGATGCAACCGACGGAAGTTCGTCGTTCATCTCTGCCGCGCACCACATGCCGTAGTACGCCGCCGACTTCGCCGACTCGACCTCGAGCAGCATGTCGGCGCACTTGTGCTTGATCGCCTGGAACGAACCGATCGGCCGACCGAACTGCACGCGAACCTTTGCGTACTCGACGGCCATTTCGAGAACCTTCTGCGCACCGCCGACCTGTTCGGCTGCGAGGCCGATGGAAACGAGGTCCATCACCTTCGACAGGATGGCCCAACCCTTGCCCTCTTCGCCGATGAGCGTGGCGGGGGTGTTGTTGAAGTCGAGCTTCGCCTGCTTGCGGGTCTGGTCCATCGTCGAGAGCTGGGTGCGGGTGAGGCCCGCAGCGCCGCCGTCGACTGCGAAGAGGCTCACACCTTTGCCGGTGCGCGCCGCAACGATGATCAGCGATGCGATGTGGCCGTCGATGACGAACGACTTCGTGCCGGACAACTTCCAGTCCGAACCCGAACCGGATGCCGACATCTGGATGCCCGCTTCATCCCACTTGCCCGACGGCTCGGCCGTTGCGAGCGTTGCGATCGTGGTGCCGGCGGCGATGCCGGGAAGGTGCGCCTTCTTGGCTGCTTCGTCGCCGCTGTGCAGCAACGTGTTGGCGGCAAGGACGACGGTCGCGAAGTACGGCGCGCACAGAAGCGCACGACCCATCTCTTCGAGGACGACACCGAGTTCGACGTACGAGTAGCCCGAGCCGCCGTACTCCTCGGGAATGTGCAGACCCTGCAGGCCCATCTGCTCGCCCATCTGGCTCCAAACAGCGGCGTCATAGCCCTGGTCGGTTTCCATCTGGTGACGTACGGCCTCTTCGGACGACTTGGACTCGAGGAATGCCCTGACTGTCTTGCGGAGCTCTTCCTGCTCCTCACTGAATGCAAAGTTCATGGAATGATCCTGCACCCAACCCCCACTCTTGGTCAAAGCCACTTGTGTACGCAGGTGTACACGTTTTGACTCCCCGGCGACTAACGTGCCGGTCATGGCCCGAACATCGCTGGGAACACGCGAATTGAGGGCCAACCTCGCGACTGCCCTGCGTCGGGCGGCCGCCGGCGAGAGGGTCATCGTCACCGATGCGGGGCGACCCGTTGCGCAGTTGGGGCCCGTCGATGCGCCCGCCGGGTCGACGATCGAAGAGTTGGTCGCACGTGGCCTCGTCGTACCCCCACGGCGCACGCCCCGCGAACGAGCCAATTCGCTGCCCACGGCGATCGACATCCACAGCGGGATGCGATTCGACCAAATCGTGCGGGACCTGCGATGACGATCGTTCTCGACACGACCGCCCTTCTCGCTCTGCACGTGTCGTGCGCACAGCGGCAGATCGTCGTCGATGCGATGAACAACGACGCCACATGGTGTGCGTCGGCTATGGCGCTCGCCGAGTGTCTCGCCGGCATCGACCGCATGACCGAAGAACCGATTCTGCGCGACGAGTTGGAGGATTCGTTGCGTCGTACGTGGGACTACATCCACGTCGTTCCCGTCGACCAACGATGCATCGACGAGGCATCCCTCATCTCGCGGGCCCAGCCCGTGACGCTCGGGTCGGCGCTGCACCTCGCTGCCGTGCAGCGCCTTCCCGGGCCGGTATCACTCGTTACCTTCGACCCGGGCCAGATCACAGTTGCGCTCGGGTTGCAGGCCGATGGCCGCAACGTGAACGTCATCTCGGCATGACGTCCCGTGCGAGAATGACGGCGTGAACGCCCCCGTTCTGCACTGGTCGAATGCCGACGTCGAGGTGCACAAGATCGTCGTCGGACCTTTCGAGAACAATGTCTTCGTTGTTCGGTGCCGTGCGACGGGAAGCGCCGTCCTCATCGATGCAGCGAACGAACACGAGTTGCTGCTCGAGATGTGCCGGTCACTCGGCGTGACACGGGTTCTCGAAACACACGGACATTGGGACCACATCCAGGCCGTGCCCGCGATGCGCGAGGCGGGCTACGAGGTCGGCGTGTCGTCCCTCGATGCACCGCGCCTGAAAGACGTCGGGTACGACGTCTTCATCGATGACAGAGAGGTGATCGAGGTGGGTCGCCTGCGCCTGCGCACGATCCACAATCCCGGCCACACGGAGGGGTCGATCTCCTTCAAGGTCGACGAGACACCACTTCTGTTCACCGGTGACACGTTGTTTCCCGGCGGGCCGGGCAACGCCACTTTCGAGGGTGGTGACTTCGCCACGATCATCGAGTCGATCGACGCGAAACTGTTCACGTTTCCGATCGACACGATCGTGTTGCCGGGTCACGGCCTCGACACCACGATCGGCGCCGAGCGACCACACCTCGCCGAGTGGGTCGAGCGCGGCTGGTGAACACTTGTCGTCACGTGCGTGACCGGATTCTCCATCGATTCGTTGCAGGGCTCGGGATCATTGCCCTCGTCGTTTTGGCTTGGGCAACGTTCGCGTCGCGTGGGGCGTCGGTGCGACCCGACGAACTCGGATTCCTCGTCAACGGTTGGGTGCTGACGGGCCACGACGAATTATTTTTCGGTGCAGAATTCCGTTCCTTCTACACGGCGGGTTACGGGTTCGTCACTGCCGTGGCGGCTGTCGTCGGTCGCGGCATCGACGCGCAGTACCGCCTGTCGCTGTTGGCCAACATCGGACTCGTCGTTGCCACCGCGGCGACGCTCTCGCGTCTCGCGTTCCGCCACCTCGCCGTCGCACGCAAAACCTCGCGAACGCTCGGCATCGTTGTCGCCCTGGCACCTGCAGTTGCGGCCAACTCGCTCTTCGCGTGGTCGGAGACGCTGAACCGATTTCTCTTCGTCGCCGTCGTGCTGCTCGCCTACGAACACGCAACCCGTCCTCGCTGGTCGACGTCGATTCCCATCGGAGTCGTGTCGTCGTACATGGTCATCGCACACGGTCGGTTCACCTTGATTCCCGCGCTCGGCGTCGCGTTGCTGGTCGCGACGGCGGTGCGCGCGCCGCGCAGACTGCTCGCCCTCACCGTCGGTGGCGTGCTCGCCACGGTCGTTTCGTGGTGGGTGTTCACCCGCATCAATGTGTCGTTGCGACGTGACCTCTACCCCGCCGCCGGTGGCAAAGAGGGTCGGATGGTCGACAAGTTGACGTCTCCATCGAACCTGTCCAGCCTCGCACGATCTGCCGCGGGCCAGTTGTGGTACGTGCTCGCCACGTCGTTCGGCATCGCCGCCGTCGGTCTGGCGGTCAACGTGCGGACGGTCGTGATGGGCCTTCGACGTGCCCGCAACATGCAGTGGCTGGCACCCGCATTCATTTTCCTGTCGGCGGGCACCGTGGCCCTCGCGTCCGCGTTGCAGTTGTTGCGCGTAATTCGCCCGGATCATCTCGTTTACGGCCGGTATCTCGAGGCCGTCGCGCCCGTGTTCGTTCTCGTCGGTCTCGCTGCATTGGTGAGTGGTTCGACTTTTGCGCGGCGCGCGTGGGCCTACGGCATCGTGGCGATCGTCGCGTTCACCGCCGCGCTGGCGGCAGCCGCCGGCCGTGACGAACTCCGCTCGATGATCGCGGCGAACAAGTTCTTTGCGATTCCGAATGCGATCGCTCTCGACTGGGCATTGAAACTCACCGACCCTGCGGGATACGTGTCACTGACTTTGGTGTTCGTCTTGATGTCCCTCGCGTTTTTCGTGGTGTCCCGCCGCAACATTCCCGTATTTCTTGCAGCATTGGCGACCGTTTCGCTCGCGTTCACCACATTCTCTGCGACACGAACCGTGGTTCCCTATCGTGACTACTTCGATCACGTCACGCTCGACAACGACGTGCGCGCACGCGTCGCGGGTGAGCTACGCGAGACGACGATCGTGTTCGACTCGGGCGGCCTCAGTGGCCAGACCTTCTACGACTACCGTTATCTGCTCCACCCGATACAGGTCTCGCGGGCCGACGTTCGGTGGATCGATCGACAGCAGTTGCGGTGCGTCATCGGAGCAGTCGGACGACAACCCGAAGACACCGGCTGGCACGTCGTCGCGACGGAGAACGCGTCTCGCGGCAAGCAGGAACCCGGAAACATCGTTCTCTGGATGCGAACGGGAGTAGATTCGTGCTGAAATGAATCCCTCCGAGAGCCTCTGCGATGTCAGCGTGGTCCTCCCCATTTACAACGAACGGGGACACCTGCGTGACGAGATCAGTCGCATCCAAAAGGCTCTCGATGACTCGAAATACACGTACGAAATCATCGTCATCGACGACGGCTCGAACGACGGGTCCGAGCGTGACCTCGAATCGATCGACGGAATTCGCCTGATCCGGCATCCATCAAATCGGGGTTCAGGCGCCGCACGCCGTACGGGCACCAACGCTGCCGTTGGACGTGTCGTCGTCTGGACCGACGTCGACATGACCTACCCGAACGACGAAATTCCGTGGCTGGTCGACCAGATGCAGGGTTACGACCACGTCGTCGGGGCACGACGCACGGAGGAAGGGACTCTCAAACTCTTCCGCAAGCCCGCCAAGTGGTTCATCCGCAAACTCGCGAGTTACCTCACCGAGACCGATATCAAAGACCTCAACTCGGGGCTCCGCGCGTTTCGTCGCGATGTCGCGGTGCAGTACACCCACCACCTCCCCAACGGGTTCTCGTGCGTCACGACGTTGACCATGTCGTTCCTCGCCAACGGCTACAGCGTCGGCTACGTGCCCATCGACTACTTCCCGCGGGCGGGTCGTTCGAAGTTCCACTGGTGGCGCGACACCAAGCGCTACATCCTCCAGGTCATCCGAATGACACTGTCGTACAACCCACTCAAGGTGTTTCTGCCCCTCGGCGGTCTCTTGTTCGTTCTCGCCGTCGTGAAGTTGGGTTTCGACTGGTCCAGTCGTGACTTTCGCCTGTCGACCAACACCCTCCTCATCTTCTTCGCCGCTCTTCAGGTGACGACGCTCGGACTTCTCGCCGATCTCGTGGTGCGCGCCACGCGTCGGCGTCTCGACGTCGACCCCGTCTGACGGCGGCCACGATGCACGGCCTCATCGCCTACTCAGGCCCGAATGTCGACGCAGCGCGCCGCGCGGTCGAGGGCCTCTCAGCCGAGACGACGGTCGCTGTTTCGCTCGACGGTCGCACGATCGTGGCTTCACTCGGGGCCGGAGCGGTGAGCAGACTGCGCGTAACCGACGACACGACGACCGCGTTCTTCGGTTCGTCAGCGCCGGCGTGCACCTCGGTTCCCATGACTCTGCTCGACGCCGATCCCGATGATGTCGTCGCCGTTGGCTTCGATCGGAACGGCCATCTCGTTGGCGCCGCTGGTCGTGGGAGTCATCGTCTCTTCGTTCACCACACCGCCGACGGAGCGACATGGTTCTCCAGTTCACTCGATGCACTTCGTCGTGTCGCTCCGGGCCTCGTGCTCGACAGGTCCCACGAAGACTTCCTGCTCGGCTTTGGATTCGTGCCCGAGCCACGCTCGATGTATTCGGATGTCGACGTTGTGAAGCCCGGAACCCGTGTGAGCAATGGCAACGTCGCGAACGTGACGCCAATCAGCCACGACGCGAACTGCGACACAACGCGCGACGCCATCATCGATGCGTTGCACGGGACCCTCGTCGCAACGATCGCCGAGCAGGCGGGTGGGCACCGCCGTCATGCCGTCTTGTTGGGGGGATTCGACTCCGCACTAGTTGCTGCGGTGCTCGTCGGTCTGGGTCATGAGGTCGAGACCTACACGTTCCGCTTTGCGGACTCCACTTATGTACAGCGAAACGTCGACACTCTGGCCGGTCATCTCGGCGTCCGCCACCACTGGGTCGACTTCGATTCAACGGTCATCGGGTCGAATCTGCGCGGCTTTGCGGGAACGTTCACGCAACCCGGATCACAGCCGCATTATCAAATCCACACGCTGCACGCCGCGCGGCAGATTGCCGACGATGGACACACGCACATCTTCACCGGCGACGGTTGCGATGCGATCTTCCTGGGATATCCAACAGTCAGCCGACGTGCCGCGATCGCCGCGGCGACCAAGCGCATGCCGTCGGCTGCGACGCGACTGGCAGCGGGCGTGTTGTCGACCGGCTTGATCGAACGACGCCTCGGCCACGTTGCGCGAATGGCGCGCGGAACATTGCGAAACCGGCTTCTCGACGAAACCGTCGGCGCGCACCTACCGACGCAGGTGTTCGATGCCGCGGCACTCGGCCGCCTTCGTACTTCCGCCACTCCTTCGCAAGCTGAGTCGGTCCTTGCGGTGCGCACGCGTTTGACATCGGGTCTCGATCACATGAACCGCACACAACTCGCCTTCAACGGCAACGGCCTGAACGGCCAAAGCAAGGTGAAGGTCGACGGCGCCGTCGCCGCCACGGGTGTCGCGCAGGCGAGTCCGTTCATGCACGCGCGGTTGCGCACCTTCGTGTCGGGTATTCCCTTCGAGTACCTGCGGTCGTCGGGCTCGTCGGCATCGTCTGCCGGCAAGGAAATCCTCGTCGACATGGTGCGTCGCCGCGGTCTGCTTCCCGATGTCATCATCGATCAACCCAAACAGTCGCCCAGCGACTCTCCGGTCGATGGTTGGTACATGAACGAACTGCGCTCCGAAATTCTCGACCAGTTGGCCGACCTTCCCTTCACGTGCAACAGGCGCTACGTCGAGGGGCTGCTTGCGCCGAAGGCCGCGGAATCCTGGTACCGCAACAAGGTGTCGCTCAGTCACCACACGATGCAGGTGATCGGTCTTCTCGCCTCGTACGCGTCGTTCAACAGACCCGTTGATGGGGGCCCGGCCGCGTGAAGAAACTGCTGCGCTGGTCGATGACCCTCGCCGTCGTCGCGGTGCTCTTCATCCTGGTGTGGCAACGCCGTGACGATCTGCGACCGCTCTGGGACGACCCGTCGTGGGACCTCGGACTGATCGCGCTGTTGATCGTTGTCGGGCACTTCCTCAACTCGTCGGAATTCTGGATGGTGTACCGCGCGACGGGCGTTCGTGTCGGCTTCCTCGAGAACTGGATGATCTTCACCGCGGGTCTGCTCGGCAACCTGCTTCCCGGCCAGGTCGGCACGATCTACAAGTTCCGCTACATGAACGTCGTTCATGGTGTGTCGTATGCAAAGAGCGGCAGCAACTACGGCGCAAACCTCGTCATCAGCCTCGGTTCGTCGGCAGTCGTCGGCATCGTCGGTGTCGCAGCGCATTCAGCGATCGGAGGCGAGTTCGCGACGGCGATGTTCGCGATTTTCGTCGTGCTCGGTGTCGCGTGCATCGCACTCATGCGCTTTCCGCTTCCTGATTGGCCTCTCCTGCGCGGGAAACCCGCTCGCGCTGCGGCTTCGTTCAACGAAGGCTGGCATGAAATTCAACGCACTCCGCGTACGTCGTTGCAGGTTCTCGTGATCGACATCGCGAAATACGTGCTGACCGCCTGGCGCTTTCAATTGGCGTTCGGCCTGCTCGGCGTCGATGAGTCGTTCTGGTTCTTCCTCGTCGTCGCCCCGGCGGCTGCGATCGCGGGGATCATCGCGTTCACGCCCGGCGCGCTGGGTTTCCGGGAATTGTTCGTCACCACGGCGGCAATCGGCATGGGCGCCACACTCGACGACGGGCTGTTGGCGGCAACAACCGACCGTGGTGTGATGTTGACGTCGGCTTTGGTGCTGGGTGCGGCCGGTTACGTCTACACCGTGCCGCGTTTGCGGCGCGCGAGAACAACCCAACCCACTCCGAACTGACCTACCGCAAACGGCCGTTGCGCAAGACGCATCGGTGCGGCCGCAACCGAAGTCAGTGCACCGGCGATGCGTGTCGACGGCTGGAACAACCTGCCGCTACCGGCCGATTTCGCCTCGGGTGCAGCGGCACTCGTGACGTTGCCGCCCTTGCGACGGATCACCGCGTTGCGAACCGCTTCGAGAGCGTGACCGCCGATCGCGCCATAGGCACGTCGGTCGATGATCTCACAACCGACCGCGGAGAACAATCGTTCGACATCCACGGCGTCGTATCGACGAAAGTGGCCGACTGCTTCGTCGGAAACACCGAAGCGCCGTGCATGCGCGGGAACGCTGATCAACACGTGGCCGTCGTCGTTCAGGTGCGTCAGCCATACGCGCAGTGCATCGACATCGTCTTCGATGTGCTCGAGCACCTCGAATGCGCACAGCAAGTCGAAGCGTTCGTCACTACCCAGGCGATCGACTCCGCCCATGCGAAAATCGGCGTTGTCGACGCGCGCCAAGCGTGATGCCGCGACTGCTGCCGACGACATGTCAGGCTCGACACCCACGTACGGGGCGTGCATCGCGAGCCGAATCCCCGTTGCCCCCTGGCCCGCGCCGACCTCCAGAATCGACTGCGGACGCACCGTGCGAACGGCCGTATCGATGAACGGCTGGCGCAGGCGCGCCATGGTCGTCAGCGGCGGCAACGGGGCCGAAGGTGAGTCGGCAACCGCGAGCACACGGTCGAGAAGTGGCGCGACCGCAACATCGTCGAAACGACCGACGAACGTCTGGCGCGAGCGACGGGCCAACGCTTCGCGCCGAACCGGGTCGTCCATCAGCCGTTGCACGGCCACGACGATCGCGGCAGGGTCGGCGAGCGGCACGCGCTCGACGGCTGCACCCAACGTGGCGACTGCGGGTGTGTCTCCGGTGACGATCGGGCGGCCGACCGCCATGCACTGGAACACCTTGTTCGGGATCACACGTCTCGCCTTGTCGCCCGCACCGAACACTCCGAGACACACCGTCGATGATGCGATCAATGAGGGCAACTCAGTCTCGGGCACCTGGTCGACGATCTCGACGCGCGCCCCGGTTTCGGCAATCAATCTCTCGATGTCCGGACGCAACTGACCGCTTCCGACGAGGCGAACGCGCCAGTCGTGGGGCATCAAGAGCGATGCACGCACGATGTGCTCGATGCCCTGCAGCGGGATGTACGTGCCGTAGAACAGAACCGAGCGCGGCTCGACGGCGACATCGGGTCTTTCGGTGAAAATTGTCGGATCGGCCCCGACCCACACCACGTGCCACTTAGCGCGTGGCGTGCCGGTGGCCGCGGCGAAGGCGTCGGCGTCGTCGGGCGTGTCGGTGATCACGGCATCGGCGAGACGTGCCGCCCATGCGTCGCATCGACGCAGAACCGCCGCGATCGGCGATCGCTCGCCCACCAGGCGCCGATCCGTCACGACCGTTTCGTGCAACGACACGAAGAAATCGATGACGACGGGAAGGCGCAAGACCTTGCACAACGAACCCACCACGACCGCGTCGATCTGCGACGGATGCGGAACGAGAACCACGTGCGGCCTGCGCCCGGGCACACCGGCCGCGAGCACGACCGTGACGAGACGCACGTACGCAGCAGCCGCACGCAGCGCGGTAACGGCACGGCCCTTCGACGCGGCAGCAACCTTGTCCTCGCCCCACGCGCTGGCACACCGAACGGTCACCTTCCAGCCGAGTATGGTGGCGAGTCGCAACAGTTGGCGGTTGCGTCCGAACGCGGGATCGAACGTGCCGACCATCAACATGCGACGGGACTTCACAACGCACCATCCATCACATCGACAACCGCGCGCGAGGTTTGCGACGACAGTTCGGCCAGACGGGTGGCAGCATCACGTGATCGCTCACGCACGACGTCGGCCTGCTCGCGGACGCGCCGCGCAACGGCGACAAGACGCTCGGTGGTCACTTCGGCGATGGGTACGACGACATCGGACAAGCCGGCGAGTTGCAACACGCCCGTGGCTTTGTGTTCGTACGGAATGCACACCTGGGGCACGCCCGCGGAGAGGGCGAAGACAGCGGGGTGGTACCGGCCGGCAATCACGAAGTCGGCCGATGCGAACAATGCCCGTTGGGCCAGCATGTCGCGCGACTCGTCGAAGACGCTCACCGTGACATCGTTCGAGACTTCATCGCGAACCAACGTTGCGAGTCGTTCGAGATACGGCGCATCGCGGTGCGCGGTGCCGTGCAACTGAGGCACGAGAATCACTTCGCCCGCTGCCCCCGAGCACAATTCGGCCACCGCCGCGGCCACCGCCGCGTCGTAACTGGCGCGCCGCGCGGTGGGCGATGCGTCACCTTCATACTTCCAGTCGATTGCCGAAACGACCACGCGCCGCGTCGAAGAGTCGCGCGGAACGGCCGGCACCGACACCTGCAAGGCGGCGTCGACCGTGACGCGAACCTCGACGTTGCGTCGACGCGTACCGAACAGGGAACGAATGTGTGCCGCAGAAATCTCTTCGCGCACGAACACCGCGTCGAAACACCGGTAGGTGACCCGACGGAACGGATTGGCCCACGCCTTGGCAAAGGGTCCCGCGGACGTGGCGTACAGCACGGCGGGCTTGCGGTGAATGCGCGCCATCCACACGTACAACCAGTGCACCGGTTCGTGGCCGATGTAGATGTCGCCGAAATACGGGCCACCGGGGGCCGACACCACGACGTCGGCGCTGCGGTACGCCGCGATAGTTGCAACACCGACCCGACCGAGAACCGCGCGCACACGCGTGACGAGGTACAAGACGAGCCGCAGGCCTTCGAGTGGCGACAACTTGAGCGAGATCCACTCGACCTCGAAGCCCGACGACGCCGCGAGCTCCCGCGCCGAACGGTCGTCGGCGAACTGATGAACGACGGTGAATTGCACCGGACCATCGATCGCCCGGGCGACGCCCGACAGCATTCCGTGCAGCGCGGCCTCGTCGCCACGGTTGTCCCCGTGTTGGTTCACGATCAGCACGTGACGAACGGATGGCTGACCCACGCGACGAGTGTAACTGTGGGTCATAATTGGATCGTGGGCGAACGCCGCTACGTACTCGGGAAAATGTCGCCGGACCCGGCGAGCCTCGCGCCCGCTCGAGCCGACGAATACATCACATCTGATGGACGGCCCACCGCCGCCTACCGCGAACGACTGCGGCGAATCCCGAATCTCCGCAATGCCATGACCACCGCATCGCTCCACGTGCAGACCATCGGCGTACTCACGGTCGCAGTCGTGGTCGACAACCTTGCCGTACGTGTCGGCGCGTTCTTGCTGATGGGCCGCGCCCATGCACAGTTCCTCTCGCTCATGCACGAAGCCGCACACAGACTGTTGTTCTCGAACAAGCGCTGGAACGATTTCGTCGGAAATTGGCTACTCGGGTTCCCGTCGTTCACAAGTACGCCCGCGTACCGACGCGTCCACATGGCTCACCATCGCGCGGAATTCGGACCAGACGAACCCGACGTTCCGCTGTATGCGAACTACCCGGTTTCGCCCGCCAGTCTTCGCCGCAAGCTCGTGCGCGACGCCTTCGGAATCACGGGAGCAAGGCTCTTGCGCTCGCAGTTGCGTGGCCTGCGATCACCCGATGTGCGCGTCCGGCGCACGCAACAGAAAATCTGGGGGATGCAGGTCGTTTTACTCGCATGCGG
The DNA here is from genome assembly GCA_041164425.1 of Actinomycetota bacterium. Taxonomy (GTDB): domain Bacteria; phylum Actinomycetota; class Acidimicrobiia; order Acidimicrobiales; family Ilumatobacteraceae; genus F1-20-MAGs119. The sequence goes on along the minus strand of JBEAPO010000131.1, from coordinate 3,125 downwards.
CTTCGCGGTGGGTGCACCCTGGCTCTACCCATTGTTCTGGCTGCTGCCGAACATGACCGTCTGGCGCGTCATCAACCGCCTGCGGTCGATCGCCGAACACGGCGGGATGACTGCGGGTGCCGACCGGCGCATGTCCACACACGCGGTGCGCCAAGGTTGGCTTGCGCGTTTCTTCCTCGTCCCCTACAACATCGGGTTCCACACCGCCCACCATGTCGACGCCGGCGTGCCGTTTCGCAATCTGCCCGACTACACCCGCCGCCTCCGCGCAGCCGGCTACATCTCACCTACCCGCGAGTACGGGTCGTACCCACGCATCTGGCGGGCGCTCGCAGGTGGGTCGGAATTACCACTACCTGCATAGTGAAAACCCCCGCGGGGGCTCTTAGACTTCGGGCCGTGAGCCTTCTTTTCCGCGTCGAATCCCTCCACGCCGCGCCCGTGTCCGACGATGACGAAGCGGTCACCCCGAAGGAAATCCTGCGGGGTCTCGACCTCACAGTCAACGAGGGCGAGATCCACGCCATCATGGGACCGAACGGTTGCGGAAAGTCGACACTCGCCTCCACGCTCCTTGCCTCGCCTGAGTACCACGTCACTGGAGGTCGACTGCTCTACAAGGGCGAGGACATCACCGACTGGTCGACCGACGTGCGCGCAAAGGCGGGTATCTTCCTCGCCTTCCAATACCCGCAGGAAATCGCCGGCGTTTCGGTGATCCAATTCCTCCGCCAGGCGCTGTCGGCGCGCAAGGGCATCGACCTGTCGGTGCTCGAATTGCGCCTGTCGGTCATGGACTGGATGAAGCGTCTCGGCATGGACTCGTCATTCGTCGACCGCTACCTGAACGAAGGTTTCTCGGGCGGCGAGAAAAAGCGCAACGAGATCATGCAGATGGCGATCCTCGAACCCGACCTCGCGATCCTCGACGAAACAGACTCGGGTCTCGACATCGATGCGCTGCGCATCGTGGCCAAGGGAATCCGCGAAGTCCGTGCGGACAGGCCGAACCTCGGCATCGTCCTCATCACCCACTACCAGCGCCTGCTCGACGAACTGCAGCCCGATTTCGTCCACATCATGGTCGAAGGTCGCATCGTGAAGTCGGGCGGCATGGAAATCGCCACCGAGCTCGAGAAGTCGGGCTACGAGGCGTACCGCTGAGGCACGGAACAACACGATGAGTTTCGACCCCGCTGTCGTGAAGAAGGACTTTCCCCTTCTCGAACGCGAAATCAACGGCAAGCCGATCGTCTATCTCGACTCTGCGAACACGTCGCAAAAGCCGCGTCAGGTCATCGACGCCATGTCGCGGTTCATGGAAACTTCCTACGCACCGATCAACCGCAGCGCCTACCAACTGGCCGCCGAATCGACCGATGCATTCGAAAGTGCTCGTTCCGCAGTACGCCGCTTCATCAACGCGCCGAAAGCACACGAGGTCATCTTCACCAAGAATGCCACCGAGGCACTTAACCTCGTCGCACAGTCGTGGGGCTCGGCCAATCTCCGTGCCGGCGACGCGGTCGTGCTAACCCACATGGAACACCACGCGAACATCGTGCCGTGGCACATGCTTGCGGCCGAACGCGGCATCGAACTTCGTTGGGTTCCCCTCACCGCCGACGGCCAACTGGATCTCACGAACCTGCCCGGGCTCCTCGACGGCGCCAAGATCTTTTCTTTCACCGCGATGAGCAATGTCCTCGGCACGCTCACGCCCGTCAAACAACTCGTCGACGCCGCACACGCGGCCGGTGCCATCGCCATCGTCGACGGCTGCCAATACGTGCCCCACAATCCCACCGACGTGCAGGCCTGGGGAGCTGACTTCCTGGCATTCTCTTCGCACAAGCTCTGCGGCCCGTCAGGTATCGGTGTCCTGTGGGGCCGCGAGTCTCTCCTCGACGCAATGCCGCCGTTTCTCGGCGGCGGCAACATGATCGCCGACGTTCGTCTCGACGGTTTCACGTGCGCCGAACTTCCCGCCAAGTTCGAAGCCGGCACGCCCGCCATCACCGAAGCCGTCGGCATGCATGCGGCGATCTCGTACCTCTCGTCACTCGGCATGGACAACGTGCGCACGCACGAGATCGAGGTCACCAAACACGCCATCGACACGTTGAAGGCGCGCTACGGCGACGACATCACGATCCACGGCCCCACCGACACGGCCGTTCGAGGCGCCACCCTGTCCTTCAAGTTCAAGGATGTCCATCCCCACGACGTGTCGCAGGTTCTCGACCAGGCCAACGTGTGCGTCCGCGCCGGCCACCACTGCGCCAAGCCGCTCATGAAATTGCTTGGCGCCAACGCCACTGCCCGAGCGAGCTTCTACATCTACAATTCCAACGCCGATGCCGATGCACTTGCAGATGCACTGGCCGATGCCGGAGACTTGTTCGGCTTCTGAACACAGCCTTCTCGATTGCAAACGAAAACCCACGACCGGAGTACCGATGCCAGGATTGGAAGACCTCTACCGCGAGATCATTCTCGACCACTATCGGACGCCCCGTAACCGCGGCGAGCTCGCTCCTCCGGCCGTGCGCGCCGAGGGACACAATCCGTTGTGCGGCGACGAAATCCAGGTGTATCTCGACGTCAAGGACGGTGTGGTCACCGACATCAAGATTGGTGGCCAGGGCTGTTCGATCAGTCAAAGTTCGGCGTCGATGATGTCGGCGGCCGTGAAGGGCAAGTCGGTCGACGAGATCCGCAACCTCGTGCGGCGCTTCAAGCACATGATGTCGATCGAAGAGGAAGACGAGAACGCGCCCGCGCTCGACGAGTCGAAGCCGCTAGGTGACTTGGAAGCGTTGCGTGGAGTCGTGAAGTTCCCGGTACGTATCAAGTGCGCAACCCTCGCGTGGAACACGCTCCTCGACGGCCTCGCACAGTCGAACTGACGAATTCACACTCCTGCAACTGCGATCGGGGGATTCGCGTGCCACAGATACCTGCACAAATTGCCGACATCACAGTCGACTGGTTGAACGACGTTCTTCCAGCTGAAGTCGGTCGCGTGAAGGGCTTCGCAACCCAGCGCTTCGGCACCGGCGTCGGGATCCTCGGTGAACTCGCGCGCCTCACCCTCGACTACGTCGATGGCCCGGGTGCGGGTC
>JBEAPO010000130.1:0-47473 GCA_041164425.1 Actinomycetota bacterium | reverse complement strand
CACGACAGATTTTGCTCGTGGAATAAATTCGGAGGGGCGGGAATCCACGTGATTCCCGCCCCTCAGAACATTTTGCTTCGACTTGTGCGTACGGGTCGAAGGTGGCCTGGGGAGCTTGAGTGGATCTCGAACTAAGAGCAGTAACCAAGAGGTTTCCGGGTGTCATCGCCAACGATGACGTGAATCTGACCGCTCGCTCGGGACGTGTGCTCGCACTGATCGGTGAAAATGGCGCGGGCAAGAGCACGCTCATGAATATCTTGTCCGGGCTCTATCGCCCCGATGCGGGGGAGATTCTCCTTGACGGTGTCAGTCAGTCGTTCGATGGGCCCGGCGACTCGATCGCGGCCGGGATTGGCATGGTGTACCAACACTTCATGCTCGTTCCCGTTCTGACCGTCTATGAGAACGTGATTTTGGGAATCGAGCCGGTGGGTGTCGCAGGCATCTTGCGGCGAAACGAGGCCCGCGAACGTGTGCGAGAGATTTCGACTCGTTACGGTCTGGCGGTTGATCCGGATGCAATCATCGAAACCTTGCCCGTTGGGCTCCAACAGCGAGTCGAGATCATCAAGATCCTTCTCCGCGGCGCGAAAATTCTGGTCTTTGATGAACCGACCGCGGTCCTGACCCCGCAAGAAGTCGATGAGTTCTTTCGAATTGTTGTCGAACTGAGACAACGCGGTGCCACTGTTATCTTCATCACTCACAAACTCAAAGAGGCGCTCGCGGTGGCCGATGACATTGTTGTGATGCGAGGTGGTCGGGTGGTGGGTGAAGCCAACCCGGCCGACGCAACACCGGAGACGCTCGCGAAAATGATGGTCGGTCGCGACGTCGAATTGAAAGCGACAAAATCCTCCAAAAAGCCGGGCAGCGCAGTATTGGAGGTTGAGCGACTGACATGCACGGACGATGCGGGACACGAGGTTGTCAAAGGCGCATCTTTTGTGGTGAATGCTGGAGAAATAGTTGGAATTGCCGGTATCCAGGGAAACGGTCAGACCGAACTCATCAATGCACTGACGGGAATCGCGTTACCTGTTGATGGCCAAGTGCGTCTCGTCGGCCGTGACATCACGAAAATGACTCCGAGGCAGCGGCACCGACTTGGCATGGCGCACGTTCCCGAGGACCGAACACGAGCGGGCATGGTGGGCGCTTTCACAGTCGCGGAGAACCTTGTTCTTGACTCGTACTACGACGAACCCTATTCCCGGCGCGGAATCATTCAGCGCAAGGTTGTTGCGACGGCAGCCGAGCAAATGGTCAACAACTACGACGTTCGTCCGAACGACGTGAACAACCTCGCGCGTGCACTGTCGGGGGGTAATGCACAAAAAATGATCGTGGCGCGTGAATTCAGTCGCGATGTACCTCTTGTGGTGTGTTCGCAGCCGACGCGTGGAATCGATGTTGGATCGATCGAATACATCCACCAACGAATCGTCGAAAAACGTGATGAAGGTAAAGCAATCCTCATCGTTTCAACGGAACTTGACGAGATCTTTGCGTTGTCTGACAGGATCCTCGTCATGTTCGAAGGCGTCATCGTTGCCGAACTACTCACGGCTGAGACCGATCCTCTCGAAGTTGGTCTCTACATGGCCGGGCGTCATCGCGAGAACGTGGCATGAGCGAGAAAGTCATGCCGGTACGTTCACCCCGGTGGACCAATTCCGTTCTCGTGCCGTTCTTTGCAATTGCCGCGGCTTTTGTCCTCGGTGCTCTCATCGTCATGTTGGCGGGAACGAGTTGGAGCGACACCCTGAACGCGTACCGCCAGTTGTTCGTTGGGTCGGTCGGCTCGGCAAAAGCCTTCTCGGAAACTCTGACGGCAGCAACACCACTGATACTTTCGGGACTGGCGGTCGCGATCGCATTTCGATCGGGACTTTTCAATATCGGTGGCGAAGGCCAGATCATGGCCGGAGGCATGTGCGCGGTCTACGCGGGCTTCACGTTTTCGAGTTTGCCCGCGTTCCTTCATTTGCCGATAGCGCTGTTCGCGGGAGTCCTCGGCGGTGCGCTCTGGGGCTTCGTTCCCGGTCTCTTGAAGGCACGAACCGGGGCTCACGAGGTCATCGTCACCATCATGATGAATTTCGTGGCTCTACGACTCGTCGATTACTTCCTGAAAACGACTCTCTTTCAACGAGAAGGTCGAAACGATCCGGTTTCGAAGAACATCGCCGAGTCCGCGCGGCTGCCGCACCTGTTGGGGTGGTGGGACGGCTCCATGCGCGTCCACGCCGGACTCATCGTTGCTTTGTGTGCGGCGGGTCTCGTCGCTTGGCTGTTGGGGAGAACAACGGTTGGGTTCGAGTTCCGCGCCGTTGGTTCGAATGCGGACTCAGCAAAGTACGCCGGAATGTCCGCGACAAAGGTGTACATACTCGCGATGATGTTTGCAGGAGGGCTCGCCGGGCTCGCTGGCTCTAGCCAGGTTCTCGGAGTTCTCAATCGCGCTTCTCCGGGTTTCTCTGCGAATCTCGGATTCGACGGCATTGCGGTCGCGCTGCTCGGAAAGTCGAAACCCTGGGGTGTCGTTGCTTCTGCTCTACTCTTTGGCGCACTTCGGGCGGGGGGTCAACAAATGCAGGCTCGTGCCGGGGTCGGAATTGACCTGGTGTCGGTGATTCAGGCGCTCGTGATTATCTTCATCGCTGCGCCGTCACTGGTGTCATGGGTATTCCGATTGAAGTCCTCCACCGAGTCCGGGACCTCTCCGCAGGGTCGGTCGTCATGAGAAATCGCGAGCGCATTTCTGGACTCCTGGTCTTTGGATTATCCGTTGTCACGCTGTTTCTCCTCGCCCCGGACGCGCGCGGAAAAGGACGTTCGTCGTTCGGACTCAGCTACCCCAAGGAAAAGATCCAACTCAATCCCCTTCGATTGCCTGCGACGCCGACGTTGTGGCTCATGGCCGCGTTGTTGGCGGCGATCGCGTTTTTGCTGGTGACCAAGCGGACTTCTGGACGGCACACCATCGCACTCGGCCTCGCACTTGCACTCTTCGTCGTTGCGGTCATCGTCTGGGCGACGGCCGGGAAGGAGTTTTCGCTGATCAGCATGTTGGTCGCGATGGTTGCGAGCGCAACTCCCATCGCACTCGGTGCGATGGCGGGCATTCTGTGCGAGCGTTCAGGCGTCGTGAACATCGGAATCGAAGGAATGATGCTCGGAGGTGCGTTCAGCGGCGCGATATTTGGTTCTCTCTACGGACAGTGGATTGGACTTTTCGCTGCAATCATGACGGGTGCGGTCCTTGCAGCGCTGCTAGCGGTCTTGGCGGTGAAGTTTCGCGTCGACCAAATCATCATCGGTGTCGTCCTCAATATTTTGGTTCTCGGGCTCACATCATTTCTCACCGCACAGGTGCTTGTGAAGAAACCACATCTGAACGACGCACGTATCTTCAGGGCCTTCAAGATTCCACTGCTCGCCGACATTCCGATCGTAGGGAAGATGTTCTTCGACCAAACTGTCATCGTGTACATGACGTTTGTGCTGGTCGGTCTTGTGGCCTTCGCTCTGTACCGAACCGCATGGGGACTGAGAACTCGTAGCGTTGGAGAAAATCCGAAGGCCGCCGACACTCTTGGAATCAACGTCGCACGAACGCGATACACGGCGGTGATCTTCGGTGGAATGGTGGGTGGACTCGGGGGTGCCTGGTTCACCATTGGTTCCGTCGGACGATTCGATGAAGGTATGACCGCAGGGCGAGGATTCATCGGACTCGCAGCGATGATTTTCGGGGCCTATAGTCCGGTCGGTGCATTTTCGGCGGCACTCGTGTTCGGGTTCTTTTATTCGTTGCAACAGAAGTTTGCGGTTCTCGGGACTCCGATACCGGGCGAATTCCTGTCGATGGCGCCTTACCTTGTGACAATCGTTGTCGTAGCAGGACTCATCGGGGCAGTACGCCCACCTGCCGCCGGTGGCCAACCGTATACAAAGGAGTGAACATGGCGAACGGACGACAGCAAACTCCGGAACAGGTCGAGTGGTCGGTTCTCATCGAGGAAGCTGGCAACGCGATGAGCCATGCGTACGCGCCGTACTCGCGGTTCAAGGTGGGTGCGGCTGGATTGACGACCACGGGCACGATCGTCTCCGGCTGCAATGTCGAGAATGCGTCGTACGGTCTTGGTTTGTGTGCGGAGTGCGGGTTGGTTTCGAGTCTTCATGGGACGGGCGGCGGAAAATTGATTGCGATGGTCTGTGTCGACCAGCACAAAGATGTTCTGATGCCTTGCGGACGATGTCGCCAACTTCTCTTGGAGCACGCAGCACCGGGATTCGTCATCATGACGCCGTTGGGGGTGCGAACGATGACCGAAATTCTCCCGCAGCCATTCGTCCCCGAAGACCTCGATAACCGAGCCGAGGAACGTACCAATGGTTGAGCCGTTCGCCGCTGTTGACGTGATCGGCGCAAAACGCGATCGCGCGGAATTGACCGACGCCCAAATTGACTGGGTAGTCGATGCCTACGTGCGTGGTGTGGTGGCCGACGAGCAAATGTCGGCGTTGACCATGGCGATTCTGCTGAACGAGATGACTGATCGAGAGGTTCACCGGTGGACCGATGCGATGGTGAGATCTGGTGAGCGGCTTTCTTTTGCACAGCTCGGCGTGCCGACAGTTGACAAACACTCGACCGGTGGTGTCGGCGACAAGGTGTCGCTTCCACTTGCGCCCCTTGTTGCGGCATGCGGCGCCGCAGTGCCGCAACTGAGCGGACGTGGTCTTGGCCACACGGGCGGAACGCTGGACAAACTCGAGTCGATTTCGGGATTCCGTGCCCAACTGACCAACACCGAAATCGAGGAGGTCATTAGGCAAGCCGGGTGCGTCATCTGTGCGGCCGGAGAGGGACTGGCGCCTGCGGACCGAAAGCTTTACGCCTTGCGCGACGTCACCGCGACCGTCGAGTCGATCCCACTTATTGCAAGCAGCATCATGAGCAAGAAAATTGCAGAAGGAACCGATGCGTTGGTTCTTGATGTCAAGACTGGTTCGGGTGCATTCATGCGCGAACCGGACAAAGCAAAGCGACTCGCAGAGACTATGGTGACGATTGGCCAAGCCGCCGGAGTGAAGACTCGCGCACTCATCACAGCGATGGATGTTCCGCTCGGACTCAAGATCGGGAATTCCCTCGAAGTCGAAGAGTCAATCGAGGTATTGGCTGGGGGAGGGCCACCTGACCTTGTTGCGCTCGTCATTCGACTCGCGGAAGAAATGCTCGAACTCGTCGGTCTCGGCGACAAAGATCCGCGCGACGCGCTTGCCAGTGGTCGGGCGATGGACCGATGGCGAAAAATGGTTCGTGCTCAGGGCGGAGATCCTGACGCTCCACTTCCCGTGGCCCGCCACAGCCACGTCGTGTCGTCGGAAGCCGATGGCACGGTTCAACGAATGGATGCCCGAGCATTCGGCGTTGCGGCTTGGCGCCTTGGGGCCGGACGTTCGCGAAAAGAAGATGCTGTCTCGCTTGGAGCAGGAATCGAATTGCACGTTCGTCCTGGTGCGGTCGTGTCTAAGGGTCAGCCCCTGTTCACGCTTTTTACGGACGACGATTCGAGGTTCGAAACCGCCCTTGGTGTCGTGCATGAAGGTACGGAAATCAGCAATGACACATATAACGATTCGACGAGGCTCCCTCTCATTCTCGAACGGATTGGTTGATTAAGAAAGTGTCTTCTTGTCCTTCGAATGACCGGGGCGAATCGCGAATTGGTACCGGCTTGGACGACGGCAAGATACGGAAACTTCCAAAAGTACTTCTGCACGATCACCTCGATGGTGGCCTGAGACCGCAGACAATCATTGACCTCGCACAGGAAGTCGAATATCGCGACCTTCCCTCTCTTGACCCGCGTGAACTCGAGGCTTGGTTCGTGGAATCCGCCAACTCGGGAACGCTCGATCTTTACCTTGAGACCTTCCGGCACACAGTTGCAGTGATGCAAACAGTCGGCGCGCTGCGTCGTGTCGCGTCGGAATGTGTTGAAGACCTTGCCGTGGATGGCGTCGTCTATGCCGAAGTCCGCTTTGCTCCAGAACTTCATTTGATGCGAGGCCTGAAAATGGAGGACGCCATCGAGTCTGTGATCGGCGGATTTCGCGAGGGGGAGAAGCGGATGGCGGACCGTGGAGTTCGGATCCGGGTTGGACTCCTCCTTTCTGCGATGCGCACCGAAAGTGAGTCACTCGATGTTGCCAAACTTGTCGTCAAGTACCGCGACGAGGGCGTTGTCGGATTCGATATCGCGGGTGCCGAGGCCGGGTACCCGCCGACGGAACACTTGCCCGCCTTCGAATACCTCCGCGGCGAGAACGCACGTTTCACGATCCACGCCGGCGAAGGATTCGGGCTGCCGTCGATCTGGGAAGCACTTCAGCTCTGCGGTGCCGATCGCCTTGGTCACGGTGTGCGTATCGTCGACGACATCGCGAATATCGCCGATGGCAGCCCGAACCTGGGTCGACTAGCCGCATACGTACGTGACAAACGAATTCCACTGGAGCTCTGTCCGAGTTCGAATGTCCAAACCGGTGCAGCTGCATCAATAAGCGAACATCCAATCGGCTTGTTGAGGAGCCTCGGGTTTCGAGTGACGGTTAACACCGATAATCGATTGATGTCGGGAACATCGATGAGCCGCGAATTTTCATTGTTGCGAGATGCATTCGGATTCACCGAATCCGACTTCGAGTGGCTCACCATCAATGCGATGAAAAGCGCGTTCTTGCCGTTCGATCAACGTCTTGCAATCATCAACGGCCAGATAAAGCCGGGCTACTTGAATCTCCGCGACTGACACGAAGCAATACCCGCAACGTTTTAGGTTCCCTGCGGATGCCAGACGGTCTTGATCTCGAGAAAGCTGCGAATTGCACCGAGTCCGGGGTCGGAGAACCAGTCGTGATCGGGCGACGGTCGTCGAATTCGCTTGATGGTTCCCGCGGCTTCTGTTTCGAGTTCCTTGGCGAGTTGCGCGTCGGCAACTCCAGACAGATCGATTCCATTGACGTCCGCATGACTGGCCAACCACGGCATGATTTCCGCCGGGCTACCGGTGAGCACGTTGACGACACCTGCCGGCACGTCGGAAGTCGCGATGACCTCGGCCAGCGCGATCGCCGGGACTGGGCGCGTCTCGCTCGCTATCACGATGATCGTGTTGCTCGCGACAATCGTCGGTGCAATGACGCTGATGAGTCCCAAGAGGCTGCTCGACTCGGGTGCAACGGTCGCAACCACGCCGGTCGGCTCGGGAAGGGAAAAGTTGAAATACGGTCCCGCAACGGCATTGGCGTTACCGATGACCTGTGCCAATTTGTCACTCCAGCCGGCGTACCAAACGAGTCTGTCGATCGATGCCGATACAACGACCTCAGCATCGTGGTTGTTGAGGCCTTCGCACTGGCGAATCTCAGAGATGAACTGACTCCGACGTCCTTCCATGAGTTCTGCCATGCGATAGAGAATCTGGCCGCGGTTATAGGCCGTGGCGTTCGCCCAGCCGCGCTGGGCATTGCGTGCGGCCACCGCGGCGTCACGTGCGTCTTTGCGGCTCGCCTTGGCCATATTCGCGAGAAAGCCGTGGTGTGAGTCGAAGACCTCGTAGCTACGTCCGGATTCGCTCCGTGGGAATGCTCCCGCGATGAACAACTTATGAGTCTTGTTGACCGCGAGTCGCTTGCGGTTTTCGTCAGAGCGAAGGCTCCCCATATCGTTCACCGTTCCTCACTGCGCAGATAGGGCAACAGTCCTTGAACGCCACCCTCACGTCCGAATCCGGACTCTCCGAATCCGCCGAAAGGACTGGCCGGGTCGAACTTGTTGAAAGTGTTCGCCCATACCACTCCGGCACGCAACCTGTTGGCCATCCACAAGATTCGCGAGCCCTTTTCCGTCCATACGCCGGCCGACAGACCGTACGGCGTGTTGTTTGCCTTTTCCACCGCTTCGTCGGGAGTCCTGAACGTCAGGACCGAGAGAACGGGCCCGAAGATCTCTTCGCGCGCGATCCTGTGGGCTTGCGTCACTCCGGTGAACAATGTTGGGGGATACCAAAAACCTCTGTCAGGCAAGATACATGGCGAAGACCACCTCTCTGCACCTTCGTCATCACCAGAGACTGCAATCTGTTCGATTCTCCGCAGTTGCTCCGCGCTGTTGATTGCGCCGATATCCGTGTTCTTGTCGAGGGGATCTCCGAGGCGAAGACGCGTCAGTCGTTCCTTGAGTCGAGTCGTCACTTCGTCGAAAATCGATTCTTGGAGAAGCAAGCGGGATCCTGCACAACAAACGTGTCCCTGATTGAAATAAATACCGTTAACGATGCCTTCGATGACTTCGTCGATGGGTGCATCGTCGAAGACGATGTTTGCTCCTTTCCCACCGAGTTCGAGTGTCAACCGTTTGTCGGTCCCGGCGACGATGCGCTGGATTTGTCGACCGACTTCGGTCGAGCCAGTGAACGCGACTTTGTCGACTCCATCGGAGCTCACCAGATGATGGCCTGTCGATCCGTCCCCGGTGACGATATTGACGACTCCGGGTGGCAGATCTGCCTGCTGACAAAGTTCCGCGAAGAGCAGTGCAGTGAGCGGTGTTGTCTCCGCCGGCTTCAGGACAACCGTGTTACCTGTCGCGAGCGCCGGCGCGACTTTCCAGGCCAGCATCAAGAGCGGGAAGTTCCACGGAATCACTTGCGCCGCGACGCCCAGCGGTCGCGGATTGGGACCGAAACCCGCGTGTTCCAGTTTGTCCGCCCATCCCGCGTAGTAGAAGAAATGAGCGGCTGCAAGCGGAACATCGACATCGCGTGACTCGCGAATTGGTTTGCCGTTGTCGAGGGATTCGAGCACCGCGAATTCCCGTGCGCGCTCCTGAAGAAGTCGAGCAAGGCGAAAGACGTATTTCGAGCGTTCGAATCCGGGCATGCGCGACCAGACGTCGTCGTATGCCTTGCGCGCCGCGGCGACCGCACGTGCGACGTCGTCCTGATCGCCGTGCGATACCTCGCTGAGGGTTTCTTCACTGGCCGGATTGATGGTCGGAAAGAATTTCCCCGCGCTCGACTCGACAAAGTCGCCATCGATGAACAGGCCATACTGCGGCTTGATGTTGACGACAGAGCGGGATTCGGGCGCTGGTGCGTACTCGAAGGGCATCTTCGGATTCCTCAATCAATCGTCACGTAGTCGGGACCAGAGTAGTGACCAGCGCCAAGGCGCTGACGTTGCATCAACAAGTCGTTCAGCAAGGTTGAAGCGCCGAATCGAAACAGCTGCGGTGTCAACCAATTGTCCCCGACCGTTTCGTTGACCAAGACCAAATATTTGATTGCATCCTTGCTCGAGCGGATGCCACCCGCGGCTTTGACACCGACGTGCTTGCCCGTGGCTGAAGCGAAGTCGCGAACGGCTTCGAGCATCACCAACGTGACCGGGGGGGTTGCGGCCGGCGTCACTTTTCCGGTCGACGTCTTGATGAAGTCGGCTCCCGCCAGCATCGCCAACCAGCTGGCGCCTCGGACATTGTCGAGAGTTCGAAGTTCACCCGTCTCGAGGATGACCTTGAGGTGAGCCGCGCCGCACTTCGCCTTTATCGCAACGATTTCGTCGTAGACCTTCTTGTAGTCGCCGGCCAGATACGCACCTCGGTCGATCACCATGTCGATTTCGTCGGCGCCGGCGTCGACCGCATTCGTCGTGTCCAGCAACTTGACGTCGAGGCTCGCACGTCCGCTGGGAAATGCCGTAGCGACCGCGGCAACATGGACAGCCGTGCCGACTTCGTGACGCGCGACCTTGACCATGTCGCCATAGACGCAAACGGCGGCCACCGGTGGTGCGGTGTGGTCGGTTGGGTCCGGTCGCATTGCCTTTGCACACATCGCACGAACTTTGTGTGGGGTGTCCATTCCTTCGAGCGTCGTGAGATCGACCATCGATATTGCAAGGTCTATGGCCCATGCCTTGGATGAGGTTTTGATCGACCTGGTGCCGAGCATTGCTGCGCGTTGTGTCGCGCCGACTTCGTCGACTCCGGACAGGCCTCGGACGACTTCGCGCAGATGTGAGGCACCGTACGAATCACCGATCAGCAGATTCACGACCCAATTCTAATCAGTTGACAAGCCGAACCAGTGAAGAGCAACGTCGCGAAGTTTTTCCAGTAACACTTTCGCAGAGGCTCTTTCTGCCTCGATGTCAACAGCAGGTTCGCGCGACACTTGGAGATAGATCTTCACCTTTGGTTCCGTTCCACTCGGCCGAATGATCATTTTGCATTGGTTCTCAAACTGGAGCGCGATGCCGTCCGTTGGCGGCAATGTTCCAAGACCAAGGGACAGATCGTCCATCCGTGTAATGCGTAGGCCGGGTGTTGTGGCAAGAGGTTCGGAGCGAATCGAGTCGAGGAACAACTCGGCACGTTGCCCAGCCTGCAATCTGATCGAGAGCTGATCGGTGGCGTGTACCCCGTATTTGCGGTCGAGTTCATCGATGACGTCACCAATTGTGAGTCCAGCCGAAGCCAAGTACGAAGCCAACTCCATGACCAGCAGGGCAGCAGTGATGCCGTCCTTGTCACGCACGTTGTGTGGGTCGACGCAATAGCCGAGCGCCTCTTCGTAACCGAATGCGAGGTTGGGTACGCGTCCGATCCACTTGAATCCCGTGAGTGTCGTGACGAAGTCGCACTTCGCCTCGCGTGCGATCAGCTCCAGCATGGTTCCGGACACGATGGACTGTGCGAGCACGCGACGGCCGGAGTGAACGTCGTTAGTGAGTTGTGCATCTCCGAGTGTCGGCTTCTTGACGAATAGCCACCAAGCAAGAATCGCGCCGACCTGATCTCCCGTGAGACGCTGCCAACAATCGGGCTCGTCGCGAACAGGGATTGCAACCGAGCACCGGTCGGCATCCGGGTCATGGGCAATCAACAAGTCCGCTCGGTTTGCCTGTGCCACCTCGATCGCGATGTCGAGCGTCCCTGGTTCTTCGGGATTCGGAAATTGAGTCGTGGGAAAGTTTGGATCTGGCGCACTTTGTACTTCGACATCTATCGGATCCCGGAAACCGCAGGCGCGAGCACTCGACAAGAAGAGGTCTCGCCCGACGCCGTGGAGTGGCGTGTAAACAACGCGAATTGGTGTCACCGGTTTGCAGGTCACCAATTCAGTCGCACGCGTGATGTACTCGTCGACAATCTCGTCCGTCACGTGCGAAAAAGACCATTCAGCAGGTGGTGACTCCGACGCGGACAACGGTAGCGAGGCGATGTTGGCGCTGATTTCCTGATCAACCGGCGAAATGATCTGCGAACCATCACCGAGATAGACCTTGAATCCGTTGTCGTACGCCGGGTTGTGACTGGCCGTGACCATGACGCCGGCATCGGCCCGGAGTTTGTTGATGGCGAATGCAAGCAATGGTGTCGGGACTGGCCCCGCGAAGATCTCGACGGCGATGCCGTGATGAGCCATGACCTCGGCGGTGGCACGGGCAAATTGTTCGGACTTGTGTCGAGCGTCGAAGCCGATCACAACCCGCGAACCACCGTGCTCATTGAGATATTTCGCCAGTCCCGCGGTGGTTCGTCGCACGACGGCCTCGTTCATGCGGTTCGGGCCCGGACCCATTCGTGCTCTCAACCCTGCCGTACCAAAGGAGAGTTGCGATGAAAACGCCGACTCGAGTTCCTGAGTGGCATCGATGTCGCCGAATTCGGCGCGTTCGATAAGTGCCGCTAGTTGTGTGCGAGTTTCGGTATCCGGATCGATCGCCAACCAATTGTCAATTGAGTGTTTCTCCACCATGTCTGATCACATCGTCCGCACCACGTCAGACAGCAACTTCCCCATTCGTGATGCGGATTGTCGACCCGCCTGAAGAACTTCGGCATGGTCGAGGGATTTGCCACTCATTCCTGCAGCGAGATTGGTCACGAGTGAGAGACCGAGAATTTCCATCTTGAGCGAACGGGCGGTGATCGCCTCGAGAGTGGTGCTCATCCCGACCAAGGTCCCACCAATCGCACGCACCATCTCGATCTCGGCCGGGGTTTCGTACATCGGCCCGCGGAATTGGACATAGATGCCTTCGTCAAGCGTTGGATCGATTGCGCGACACAGCGCGCGAAGTCGCGGCGAGTACAGGTCGGTCAGATCGACAAAGTTTGCGCCCTCAAGCGGTGAAGTGCCGGTGAAGTTGATGTGGTCACGAATGAGAACTGGTGTCCCGGGTGACCAATTTGGGTTGAGTCCACCGCAGCCATTGGTCAGGATGATTGCTCGGCATCCGGCCGCAGAAGCGACGCGCACTCCGTGCGTTACTGCGTTGACCCCGTGCCCCTCATAGAGGTGAGTCCGGCCGAGAAAGACGAGGAGCCGCTTGTCGCCGGCCACGACGGTGCGAACTGTGCCCGCATGGCCCGCAACGGTCGGCGTGGGAAAGTGGGGCAAATCGGAGATTGGTATCTCAAACTGAGTTTCGCCAATTTGATCGGCCGCCGGTCCCCATCCCGAGCCGAGAACAAGCACAACGTCGAAGCTCTTGGTTTTCGCTATGCGACACAGGTATTCAGCCGCTTCAGCCGCCTTCGCAGTTTGTTCCGTGTCCAATTCACACCCCCGAGTTGTTGGCGCTCTGCTTTGGCCTCAGTCTGGCAGAAGTCAGTCGATCAGCCAGAGACGCGCGGAGCAACTGCTGTGTGTATGGCGTCCTGTGTGTCGTCTTCGGGGGTGCCGGTACGGGTAAACAAAACCCAACGTTCGATGTTGTGCGGGTGAACTACTTCAGTGAAGTGTCCTTGAGGTTGGGTATGAACTGCTCCATGCCGTCGTGAACCGATCTAGAGAGCTGTCATAAAACAATCGTGGTCGTGAGAATTGTGTTCAGCGGTGGTGACGCGACTGAGAACTTCCGAAGTCTCTGCGATTGATACTCCGCACCCGGAGGTCAGCCGAAGGCATCGAGACCGAGGCAGGAGACCGATGCGGCGGCGATCTTGGTGGCCCCGGGTGAGTCGGTCTGGTCGTTTCCGAGCGAGAACAAGCCGTCGGTGAGTTCGTCTTTGTCGATCTTGTCGAATTCGTCGACGAGACACTGCTTCTCTTCTTCTGTCGGTTCGCCGTCCTGCACCATTTCACCGATCATCATGTCGACGAGTTGCTCCGAACTGATGCAACCCATCATTAGCTTCGTCATGTCGGCATCGGACTCGATGTCGCCGACTGACTCGAGAAGCTTTTCTCCTTCCAACCCCTCGTCGAAGGCCGCCTGTAGTTTTTCGCGACTGGCATCGTTGCCGAGAACCGCAGCGGCGACGCAACCGATCATTGCGTCATCGACGGCGAAGCCTGCATCGTCCTCGGCCGCCGAAACCTTGAGAGCCGCGTTAACCGCGTCGTCGAGTGCGCTATCGCCATCTGACCCACCGCATGACGTGACTGCAAGTGCAGCTGCCAAACCCAAAACAACCAGTACTCGCTTCGCCATGACAGCCCCCTTTGCTTTTGCTCAGTCTGACAGACGAGACCGTGTCAGACTGACAAACGCGGTGTGACTGCGGCGTGGATGGCGGCTTGCACGTCGTCTTTGGGCATCGTTCCGTCGATGATGATCCACCGTGCGGGGTCGGCGGCGGCCATTTCGGCAAAGCCATCGGCGATGCGAGCAAAGAAGTCGGCACCTTCGCGTTCGAAGCGGTCGAGGTTGCGTTTGGCAAGACGACGTTCGGCTTCGTCGCGCGGAATCTGTATCCAAACGACTATGTCGGGAAGCGTTTGCTTGAGCGCCCACTCGTTGATCGATCGAATGGTTTCGACACCGAGTCTGCGGCCGTAGCCCTGGTAGGCGAGCGTCGAGTACACGCTGCGGTCGGAAACGACGTGCATGCCCGCGACGAGAGCGGGTTCGATGATCTCGCTCATCAACTGTGCACGGTCGGCGGTCATCAGCAGTAGTTCGGTGCGCGGGTCGATGTCGGTGTTGTGGGGGTCGGCGAGGATCGCACGCAGCATCGCGCCGATGCGCGTTCCGCCGGGTTCACGGGTGGCGACGGCGCCGAGGGTTTCGGCGAGTCGCTTGACGTGCGTGCTTTTACCGCAGCCCTCGAGTCCTTCGAACGCGATGTAGGTGCCGCGGGTCATCAGTCGTCAGTCTTGTCGGCTTTCGTCTTCGCCGATGCTTTCTTGGCGACGGTCTTTTTCGCCACAGCCTTCTTGGCGGGTGCCTTTTTCGCGGCGGCCTTCTTTGCCGGTGCCTTCTTTGGTGCGGCGGCTCGGGCACCGCGCTTCTTCGGTGCGCCTCCGTTTTCGGCGACGTACTCACGGCGCAACTGCAGAAGCTCAAAGGCGCGTTCGGGAGTCATGTCGGCGAGGATGTCGCCGCGCTTCAGGCCGGCGTTGGTTTCGCCGTCGGTGACGTAGTCACCGAAGCGGCCCTCCTTGGCAACGACGGGCTTGCCGCTGACGGGGTCGTTACCGAATTCCTTGAGTGGCGGCTTGGGTGCGGCGCGACCGCGGCCGAACGTGCGCGGCTGGGCGAGGAGGGCGAGTGCTTCTTCGAGTGTGATGTTGAGCAGGTGCTCTTCGCTCGAGATGGTGCGGCTGTCTTTGCCCTTCGAGATGTACGGGCCGAAGCGGCCGTTCTGTGCGGTGATCGGTTCACCGTCGGCAGGGTCGTTGCCGAGTGTGCGCGGCAGCGACAGCAGGTCTTCGGCGTCCTTCATCGTGAAGCGGTCGATGTTCATGGTGGCGAACAGCGACACCATCTTCGGCTTGTCCATGCCGGGCGGCGGATTCTCGGGCGTGCCCCACTGCACGTAGGCGCCGTAACGACCGGACTTGGCGAAGACCGGCAGACCGTCTTTCTGGCCGATTGGCTCGTCGCCCTTCGGAGCGGCGAGGAGTTGCAATGCCACGTCGAGCGTGAGGTCTTCGGGAGTGAGCGTCTCGGGGACGCCGGCGGTGTTCTCGCCGCAGCGAACGTAGGGCCCGTACTTGCCGGGCTTCACGACGACGTCGTCACCCGAGTCGGGGTGTTTGCCGAGCGGGAAGGTGTTGATTTCGGCGGCGTCGATTTCGTCGAGGTTGTCGGCGACGATCTTCTTCAGGCCCGGCTCTTTTTCGAGTTGTCCCGGTGTGCCGAAATAGAACTGGTGCAACCAGTCGTTCTTCTCGCGCTCGCCGCGCGCGATGGCATCGAGGTCTTCTTCGACCGATGCGGTGAACTTGTAGTCGATGAGCGTGGTGAAGTGGTTCTCGAGGAGTCGAATGACCGAGAACGCGGTCCACGTGGGAACGAGGGCCGTGCCCTTCTTGCGCACGTAGTCGCCGCGGTCGACCATCGTCGAGATGATCGAGGCCCACGTGGAGGGTCGTCCGATGCCTTCTTCTTCGAGGCGCTTCACGAGGCTGGCTTCGGTGTAGCGCGCGGGGGGAGTGGTGGCGTGCGGGTTGTTCACCCATTCACTGACGAGAACAGTGTCGCCCTTCGTGAGCGGGGGCAGGAGAACCGAATCAGCGGTGGCTTCCGCATCGTCGGTGTCGTCGTCGGGCAGGTCTTCGTAGGCCTGCCGATAGCCCTTCTTCGTGATCGTCGTGCCGCTTGCGGAGAACTCGCAGTCCGTTTGCCCGGCTGTCGCCTGCAGTTTCACGCTGACGGTGACGCCGGTGGCGTCGGCCATCTGCGAAGCGAGGGTGCGCTGCCAGATGAGTCGGTAGAGCGCCACTTCTTGCTTCGACTTCAGTTGTCCCTCGACCTGTTCTGGAGCGCGCAGTGGCAATGTCGGACGAATCGCCTCGTGCGCTTCCTGTGCGTTCTTCACTTTCGAGTTGAACACGCGCGGCTGCGGCGAGAGCATGTCGTTGCCGTAGACCTTGCGGATCGTGTCGCGAACCTCACCCATGGCCTCGGCCGCGAGCACCACCGAGTCGGTACGCATGTAAGTGATGAAGCCGTTCTCGTAGAGGCTTTGCGCGAGGCTCATCACTTGTCGGCCCGACAGGCGCAGTTTGCGGCCAGCTTCTTGCTGGAGTGTGCTCGTCATGAACGGCGCTTTCGGTGACGAACGGTAGGGCTTGTCCTCGACGCTGATGACGCTGAGCGACTTGCCGGTCAGCGCGGTGACGAGTTCGTTCGCGCGAACCTCGGTGACCACGACAACGTTGGTGGCGGGATTGCCCTGCTGGTCGAAGTCCTTGCCGGTGGCGACACGTATGCCGTCGAGTGCGGTGAGTCGCGCCGAGAAGGACGGGGTCGTGGTGGTCTTGGCGTCGATGTCGAAATATGCGGCCGAACGAAAAGCGATGCGCTCGCGTTCACGTTCGACGATGAGGCGCAAGGCCGGGCTCTGCACGCGGCCGGCCGAGAGTCCCCGGTTGACGCGGCGCCAGAGAACGGGGGAGACCTCGTAACCGTAGAGACGGTCGAGGATGCGGCGGGCCTCGGCAGCGTCGACCAGTTTTGTGTCGATCGTTCGTGGGTTGGCCACTGCCTCGGCGATCGCCGACTTCGTGATTTCGTGGAACACCATGCGGTGCACGTCGACCTTGGGGTTCAGGTACTCGCGCAGGTGCGCGGAAATCGCCTCACCCTCACGGTCTTCGTCGGTTGCGAGATAGACGACGCTCGCACCCTTCAGGTCGGCTTTCAGGTCGCGGATGACCTGGCGACCACGTTCGGTGAGCTCGTAGGCAGCCTTGAAATCGTTGTCGACGTCGACGGCGAGGCCCTTGCTGGGGAGGTCGGCGATGTGGCCCACGGAGGCGCGCACGATGAACTCGCTGCCGAGGAACTGCGAGATGGTCTTCGCTTTCGCGGGGGATTCGACGATGACGAGGGGCTTGCTCATGTGCGTTATGGGCTACGCCAAACGACGCGGGATTGTCAAGCAACGAGGCTCGAACGCTTGCCGCGCTTGGCTTTTGCTCAGTTTGCCCGGCTGGAAGCCAGTTCGGACTCGGTGATCTCGGCGACGGTGAGGTGGTGTCCTTCGACGTCGATCTTCGGCAGCACGCGGTCGAGCCACTTCGGAATCCACCAGTTGCGGTCGCCGAGAAGTTCCATCGTCGCCGGCACGAGAACCATGCGGACGATCGTCGCGTCGATGAACACCGCGAAGGCCATGCCGAGGCCGAACAACTTCAGCTGGCGGTCGTCACCCAGTACGAACGCGGAGAAGACGCAGACCATGATGAGGGCCGCTGCCGTGATGACGCGGGCCGTGGCGGCGAGACCATCAGCGACGGCGCGCGCATTGTCCTTCGTGCGGTCGTACTCCTCTTTGATGCGCGAGAGGAGAAACACCTCGTAGTCCATGGACAAGCCGAAGACGATCGCGAAGAGCATCATCGGCGCCCACGACTCGATCGGGCCGGCCTTGCCCACGCCGATCAGGTCCTTGCCCCAGCCCCACTGGAAGATGGCAACGATCAGGCCGTATGCCGCGCCGATCGAGAGCAGGTTCATCACCACTGCCTTCAGCGGAACGAGAAGACTGCGGAAGACCGCCATCAAGAGAATGAACGACAGAACGAGAACAGCGGCGATGAGCAACGGCAGGCGACCACCGAGATAGTCGGCGAAATCGATGCTGGCGGCGGTGAAGCCACCGACCTTTGCCACCACGCCGGTGGCGGGAATGACGTCGTCGCGCAACGTGTGGACGAGTTTCGTCGTCGCCTCTTCCTGCGGTGCGCTCTTCGGGTAGACGATCGCGAGAGCAACCGGTTCACCGTTCACCTGCGCGTTCTCGCCGAGCGGACTGGGAACCGCAAAGGCCACGTTCTCGCTCTGTGACAGCGTTCCGAGGAACGCGTTGAACTGATCGGGTGATGCGGCGGCGTCGCCCTGCACGGTGACGAACAACGGGCCGTTCACACCGGGGCCGAAGCCCTCAGCGAGAAGGTCGTAGGCCTTGCGGACGGTTGTGCGTTCGGGCTGGTTGCCCGTGTCGCCGAAGCCGAGGCGGATGTCGAACAGCGGCACGGCGAGAAGTACGAGCACAGCGGACGACGCGACGAGAGAGAACCACGGGCGTCGTTGCACGACGCGGCTCCAGCGATACCAGAAGGTGAGTTCGCGGGCCTTTGGTTCGCGCACGGCGAGCGGCCGGCGCAGTGGCTTGATCACGAAGCTGATCGCGACGAGCGCGATCGACGCGAGTACGCCGGCGAAGAACACACCGAGCGAGTGCGTGAAGATCGCAGCGAGCGACATGACCACGAACAACGCAAGCGAGACGACCGCCGCGCGCGAAGTGACGTCGATGCGGTGCTTCACCATGCCGAGCAGCGCGGGCAAGAGTGTGATCGAGGCGACCATCATCACGAGGACACCGATGGCCGCGCCCGTCGCGAGACCGCGCACGAACGACAAGCCCATGAGGTACAGGCCGAGAAGCGAGATGATGACCGTGATTCCGGCGAAGATGACGGCGCGGCCGCTGGTGTCGATGGCATCGACGATCGCGTCCTCGACGTCGAGTCCCTCGTGCAAGCCCTCGCGGTAGCGGGTGACGATGAAGAGCGCGTAGTCGATGCCCACGCCGAGGCCGACCATCGCCACCATCGACGTGGTGAAGTCGGGCATCGACACGACATGGCTGAGCAATGTGACGACGCACGATGCGAGTCCGAGTCCGAGGAGTGCGGTTCCGATCGGCAGACCCATGGCGAGAATCGAGCCGAACGCGAGGACCAGAATCACCATCGCAGCCAACAAGCCGAGGGCTTCGCTCTCGGGCATCTCGAACTTCGCGAACGCCTCGCCGCCGTATTCGATCTGCAGACCCGGTACCCGGTACTTGTCGCCGATGTCGGTGATGACGTCGGCGACCTTCATCATGTCGGTCTGGCTGCGGTTCGTGATTTCGAGGCGGGCGAACCCGATGTAGCCCGAGTCGGCGATCTGCTGCGGGTTCACGTACGGGCTGACGACGTTGACACCTTCGACCGTGTCGACCTCGGCGACGAGGCCCTCGATCGATGCCCGGTAGTCGGAGTCGGTGAGGGCAAGCTCGCTCTTGAACACGATCTGTGCGGAGAAACCGGCCGCGGTCGGGTTGACGGCCTCGAGGAGTTCCTGCACCTCGCGCGATTCGGATTCGGGAAGAACGAAGTCGGTACGGAAGTTGCCGCCCGCCGCGCCGGTAAGCGCGCCGACGACAAAGAAAAGAGGTATCCAGAGACCAAAGACGACGAACCTGCGACGACGTACGCAGAAACGGGCAATCGAGGAGAGCATGACGACCTTTCGGGGGGTATGGCCGTCCGACAGGCTAGGGCAGTCGGCGTTAGCGTTCGTGAAGGTGAGCGCAGAAAATTCCCATCAGTGGCGGGTTCGCCGCCTTGACCGAGGCTGGAGTGCGCTCATCGATGCCGCGGGCAACGAAACAAGGGTGCGCAACATCGGTGCCGACGTCGCCGTCGGCGACTACGTGACAATCGACACAGACGGCGAGCGTGTCGAACAGGTGGCGCCGCGTACCTCGGCCCTCGTGCGTCGGGCGTCGTTCGAGGGGGCACGTGCAGTGCCCCACGTCGTGGCCGCGAACATCGACGTCGTCTTTCTGTTGCATGCGGCGCCGAGTGGTGTGAACCCGCGCCGGCTCGAGCGCGAACTCGTGCTCGCTTTCGACAGTGGTGCCCGGCCGGTGGTGCTGCTCACGAAAGCCGACGCCGTCGATGCCACGCAGATCGAACGTGAAACCTCGGTTGTCGTATCGGTTGCCCCCGATCTCGCCGTGCACGCGGTCAGTGCTCGTGACACGGGAACACTCGACGTGCTGTCGCCGTATCTCGGTGGGACGATCGCGCTTCTCGGAGCGAGTGGAGTCGGAAAGTCGACGCTCGTCAACGCTCTCGTCGGAAGCGAGGTGCAGCGCACGGGCGAAGTGCGTGAGGGCGACCAGCGGGGCCGCCACACGACGGTTGCCGCCGACCTTGTCGCTCTGCCGAGCGGTGGCTGGCTCATCGACACGCCGGGGCTGCGCGCGGTCACGTTGTGGACCAGCGGGCACGGCATCGAACGGGCGTTCTCCGACATCTTTGCGTTGTCCGAGCGGTGCCGTTTCCGTGATTGCAAACACGAGGAAGAACCCGACTGTGCGGTGCGGGCGGCCATCGATGCCGGGACTTTGTCGCCGGTGCGTTTGCGCGCGATGGAGAGACTCGTTGCCGAAGAGGCTGCCGTCGAGGATGAACAACGCGAACGCGAACGCACCGAAGACCGTCGCGGGTTTCGCAAGCGGCGCCCCGATGCAGAGCGGAACTAGCGTGTTCGGGATGTCGCCGACACTCGTCGTCCTTGCCGCTGGAATGGGTTCGCGTTACGGAGGACTGAAGCAGATCGATCCGATGGGCCCATCAGGTGAAACGATTCTTGACTACTCGGTGTACGACGCATTGCGTGCGGGGTTCGGCCGCGTGGTGTTCATCATTCGGCCCGACTTCGAGGACGCCTTCCGTTCCGGGGTCGCCGCCCGTTTTGCCGATCGTGTCGAGGTTGACTTCTCGTTCCAGACACTCGACCGTCTGCCGTCGGGATTTGCCGTGCCCGCCGCCCGCGAAAAGCCCTGGGGCACCACGCATGCAATTCTCTGCGCACGCGAACAGATACACGGCAACTTCGCCGTCATCAACGCCGACGACTTCTACGGACGGCATTCGTACGCCGTGTTGTCGGCGCATCTGAAAGATGCCGATCCCTCATCAACGGATTTCGCGATGGTCGGCTTCACATTGCGCAACACCTTGTCCGACCACGGGAGTGTCGCGCGCGGCGTGTGTGCGGCGAATGCCGACGGTTTCCTCACGTCAATTGACGAGATGACGAAGATCGAACGCGATGGTGTCGCGGCGCGCAACAATCGCGAAGACGGAATCGTGGTGCGTTTGACCGGTGATGAACCGGTGTCGATGAACATGTGGGGTTTCACACCGCGGTTGTTCGACCATCTCGACCGTGTGTTCGGCGAATTCCTCGCTCGCGCGGGTGGTGAATTGAAGAGTGAATGCTTCATCCCGTTGACGGTCGGCCAACTCGTCGACGAGCGAGCGGCGACATGCCGCGTGCTGCGCACCAACTCATCGTGGTTCGGTGTCACCTATCGCGAGGACAAGGAAGTCGTGCAGTCCTCGATCGCCGACCTCATCGCACGGGGTGATTACCCGCCGAATCTCTGGGCCGAGTAGTTCGCGTCGGCCACCACCACTTCGCTTCGTTCAAGTTGGGGTGGCTACGGTGAGCCCATGGAATTCGCACTGACCCCCCGCTGCGAGGAGTACCGCGAAAAGCTGCTCGCTTTCATGGACGAGAAGATCTACCCGGCCGAGCCGGTGTTCGAGCAGCAGTTGGAAGAAGCGGGCAACCCGCACGCGCACACGCAGATCATGGAAGATCTGAAGGCCGAGGCAAAGAAGCGCGGATTGTGGAACCTGTTTCAGCCGCACAAGGAATGGGGCCCGGGCCTGTCCAATGCCGAGTACGCGCCTCTCGCCGAGATCATGGGTCGGTCGTTCATCGCGCCCGAGGCGTGCAACTGCAACGCCCCGGACACCGGCAACATGGAAGTCCTCACGATGTTCGGAACCCCGGAACAACAGGACATGTGGTTGCGTCCGCTACTCGAGGGCAAGATCCGTTCGGCCTTTGCGATGACCGAGCCCGCTGTGGCGTCGAGTGATGCGACGAACATCTCGTTGCGTATCGAACGCGACGGCGACCACTACGTGTTGAACGGTGTGAAGTGGTGGACGTCGAACGGTCTGCACCCGCTGACGAAAATCCTCATCGTGATGGGTAAGACCGATCCGTCGGCCCCTCCGCACCAGCAGCAGAGTCAGATCCTCGTTCCGATCGATACGCCTGGCGTGACGATCAAGCGAAACCTGAAGGTTTTCGGTTTCATTGACCATGAGGGTCACTCGGAAACCGTGTTCGACAACGTGCGTGTGCCGGCGTCGAACCTCATCGCCAACGAAGGCGACGGTTTCATGATCAGCCAGGCTCGGCTCGGCCCGGGGCGCATCCACCACTGCATGCGTACGATCGGCGCAGCCGAGCGCGCACTCGAGATGATGTGTTCACGCTCGCTATCGCGCACCACCTTCGGCAAGCGGGTGGCCGAGCGATCGAACATCCAGGACTGGATTGCCGAGGCACGTATCGAACTCGAGATGGTGCGTCTACTCACCATGAAGACGGCGTGGTTGATGGACACGGTCGGCAACAAGGGTGCGCGCACCGAGATTGCGGCAATCAAGGTCGCCGCACCGAACGTCGCGTTGAAGATCATCGACCGCGCGATTCAGGTGCACGGTGCGGGTGGCGTCAGTCAGGATTTCCTGTTGTCGCGCATGTACGCCCACATCCGTGGTTTGCGACTGGCCGACGGCCCCGACGAAGTGCACAAGATGACGATTGCTCGCGCCGAACTGCGCAAGTTCGATCCATCATTCAGAACCGACGGGGCGAACTCGATCGCCCCAGGCGGTGGACGGGGCTAGATTCAGACCGACCATCGCACCTCCGGTGCCTGAGGCACCGACGAGAGTTTGTGCGCCGTGGATGTCGGCGAACTGCTTCACGATTGCAAGACCGAGTCCCGAACCGGGCATCGCTCGCGTTGACGCGGCGCGGTAGAACCGGTCGAACACGAGCGGGCGATCCTCGGGTGCAATGCCGGGGCCCGAGTCGTGAACTTCGACGCGCGAGCCGCGAACGAACACGTCGATGGCGGTGGGGCCGGGGCTGAACTTCAGAGCGTTGTCGATGAGGTTCGACACCGCGCGGTCGAATTGGTTGGGTCGAACCTCGACGGTCGCGGCGTTTTCGACGTGCAAGCGAATGTCGCGCCCCGAACGGCGTTGCGCCCGCTCGACGAGTTCCTGGACGGCCTCGTCGAGTCGAACGGCCGACGTCGTCTCGGTGGTGCTCTGGTCGGTGGCGAGCGCGGAGAGTTCGCTCGACAATGCCGCAAGTTCGTCGACCTCTGCGCGAATGTCGTTCACGATTTCGCGGCGTGTGGCGGGCGGCAGGTCGGGTCGTTCAAGTAGTTCGGCATTGGCTCGCAGGCTGGTGAGCGGCGTGCGGAGTTCGTGGCTGGCGTCCTGAACGAGTTGCTTCTGTTGGGCGAGGCTGCGACCGAGGGCCCCGAGCATCGTGTTGAAGCTGGTCACCAGGTTGCCGACCTCTCCGCTTGCTTCGATGGTGATCGGATCGCTGGTGTTCTGCGTGCGGGCGATTTCGTCGGCCGAACTGGCGAGTTGCTCGATGGGCCGTGTCGTGCGCCTCGCGATGATCCAACCGATGAGTGCCGCAACGGCGATGCCGATGAGACCGATGACGATGAGCCACGTGCGCAAGCCTGCGCGGGCGTCTTCGATGTCGGTGATGTCCTTGCCCAACTGGATGGCACCACCCGCGGGAAGAGACAGTGTGTAGACGCGGTACGCCTTGTCGCCCACATCGGCGTTGGTGAAGCGGCCAGCGAAGCCGACGTTCGACGCGGCGAGTTCGAGGTCGGCACCGCTGACGGCCAACTCAGCCGGCCCGAGGCTGGCGAGAATCGCGCCGTTTGCATCGATCACCTGCGTGACGGCATCGAACTCGGGTTGCAGCAACGTGGGCCCCAACGGCACTCGTTGGCGACCGAAGAAGTCGGGACGGTCGAGTGCCCGGTCGATTTCGCGCACGATCGTCGCAGCACGTGACTTCAACGAATCGTCGACCTGCGAGCGCAGTTCGTGGCTCGCGATGACGTACGCGCTGACGGCGAGCACGCCGACAGTCACCAACGTGATGAGTCCGGTGACGAGTGCGAGTTTCTTGCGGAGAGTCATGCCTTCACCGTGTAGCCGACGCCGCGAACGGTGAACACGATGCGCGGTTCACCGTTCTCCTCGGTCTTGCGACGCAGGTAGCCGATGTAGACGTCGAGCGACTTGGAACCCGTCTCGAAGTCGTAGCCCCAGATCTCCTCGTACAACTGGTCGCGCGAGACAACGAGACCCGAGCGCAACATGAGAGCCTCGAGGAGGTCGAACTCGGTTTTGGTGAGATGAATCTCGCGTCCGTTGCGGTGTACCTGCCGGCGCGCCGCATCAAGAACCAGATCACCGACCTGCAGCGCGGTTGCCTCTTCGGTGGTGACACGGCGGCGCAACAAGGCGCGCACCCGCGCCAAGAGCTCGTCGATCGCGAAGGGCTTCACCAGGTAGTCGTCGGCCCCCGCGTCGAGTCCTGCGACACGGTCGTTCACCTCGTGCTTTGCGGTGAGCAGGAGAATCGGTACACGCGAGCCTCGTAACCGGGCTTCCTTGCACACGGTGAGACCGTCGGCGAATGGCATCATCACGTCCATCACCACCGCATCGGGTGGCGACGAGGTGATTGCAGCCAATGCCGCGGCACCGTCGTTCACGGCGGTGACGCGGTACCCCTCGAGTTCGAGCACGCGCACGACGGCCGAACGCACTGCGGGGTCGTCCTCGGCAACGAGAACGCGGGGTGCATCGCCGTTGTTCGTGGTCGCCATGGTTCAAACGGTACCGATGCAACGGGGTCTGTCGGAATCCACCCGGGTCGATTCTTCGCGAATCCTTACCAATTCGACCGGACGTCAGAGACGGCCGTCGCGCAGCAGCTCTTTCACTTGGGCCGCCCGCACGCGGACCTCGGCGATGTCGGCGAGTTTTTGCGCCGATCGCACCTGCGTGGCGATGCGAGGGTTTCGGACGAATGCGACCGAATGTCGGTCGAGGAAGTCCCAGTAGAGAGTGGTGAATGGACACGCATCGTCGCCGGTGCGCTTCTTGCGGTCGTAGCGACATCCCTTGCAGTAGTCGCTCATCTTGTCGATGTATGCACCGCCCGAGGCATAGGGCTTCGTCGCCATTCGCCCTCCGTCGGCGAACAACGCCATTCCGACCACGTTGGGCACCATCACCCACTCGGCGGCGTCGACGAACACCCGTGACATCCAGTCGGTGAATTGCCGTGGTTCGACGCCGGCGGTGAGGGCGAGGTTGCCGAGGATCATGAGACGTTGTATGTGGTGCGCCCATGATCGTTCGTTGATGCCCCCGACGACGCTGCTGACGCAGTTCATCGAGGTTTCGCCCGTCGCGAACGCCGGCGGCAGGTCGAAGTCGGCGCCGAGGGCGTTCTCGTCGCGGTAACCCGGCATCCACATCCAATAGAGACCCCACACGTATTCGCGCCAGCCGATGATCTGTCGCACGAATCCCTCGACCGACGCGATGTCGGCACGGCCCTCGCGGTAGGCACATTCGGCGGCACGCACGACCTCGTCGGGCATCAGGAGTCCGTTGTTGAGATACGGCGACAAAAGCGAATGCGCAAGATGCCAGTTGTCGGTGAGCATCGCGTCTTCGTGCGGGCCGAACATCGGCAGGAGGTTGTCGATGAAGTGGTCGAGGCGTCGCAGTGCGCCGTCGCGGGTCGTTGCCCACCAACCCACTGGCAAAGACCCGGAGCCTGCATGAGAAGCGACATCGTCGATGACTCGATGGTCGATGTCGTCGAGCTCATCGACGAGTGGTGTCGACCATCGGTCGTGGCCGTCGCGGGGCGGCGGCTCGCGATTCTCGTCGTCGAAGTTCCAACGCCCACCCGCGGGTTCGTCGCCGTCCATCAACACACCGAGCGACGTGCGTTGGTGGCGGTAGAAGTCCTCGAGCTTGAAGGTCTTGTAACCCTTGGCCCGACGGGCCTCGACCCAGTCGACGAAACCGCCGTGATGGAGGAGAAATTGGTTCGATGCCACGGTTGCAACGCCGAGATCGGCGAGCAAAGTCCGCGCACCGACACTGTTCGGTTCGGTTGAGATGATCGTTGCATTCGGATGGCGCCGACGGTGATCATCGATCGCCGCGCGGAACGACGGTGCGGTGACGTAGTCGACGGTGATGCCGTCATTGCGCAGTTCCTCCGCGAAGTGGCGCATCGAGGAAACGTAGAAGTGCAGTCGTTGCGGATGCCACGGTTGCGAGGCGATCTTTTCGGTGGATTCGACCATGAGAACGCGGTCGGTGTCCGAACGTGCGGTCGCCAACGCACCGATGGCGCGGTTGAGTTGATCGCCGAAGACGAGGATCGTTCTCGGGTCGGTCATCGGGCGTAACGTTCCGCGTCACCAATGGACGACACGACATCGACGGCACGGTCGAAGCGGGTCGCCGCAAGCCGTTCGCGCACGCGGGGCATCGACGCGACAACAGCAACACTGCGCTGCGATGCGCGCATGCGTGCCGCGAAACCCATGAGGGCGCCGAGTCCCGCGTCGTCGATGACATCGATTGCGTCGAGGTCGACCACCACCAGACTGACTTCAGTCCTGGCGGTGTCGCGGTGCAATGCGTCGGTCATTCGCGGGAGTGTCGACAATGTGATTTCACCCTCGACACGAACGACGAGCACGGCTGTTCCGTCACGGCCCGTACGTTGGGAACTCGTCACCGACAACATCCGACTGGAACGCTACTGGTGGCTCGAGAGCCATGCTCACCCGTGCACGCAGCGTGATCGATCGCCTCAAGAAGTCGAAACCGGCGGGGGCAATGTACGTGCGACGGCTTAGTGAGACGGTGACGACACCGTCGGCGATCGTGACCGTGGTGCGATCGGTCCGGTGACGTTGTGCGGTGGCGTAGGGGTCGAGGGCAATTGCCACGTCACGCGTGATTTCGCGCGCCGACTGCCACAGCGCCAGTTGATCGCGTGCGATGAGACTGAACTGAACGACGAGCAGGGTGAAGACGGTGAGAAGTGGCAGCACTAGTGCGAGTTCGACTACCGCCTGGCCCGCGTGGTCGCGCCGACTACGGCGTGACGGTTGTTTGTGTCGTCTTGTCGAGAACACCGTCAAAGACCGAGTCGAAGAGGTCACCGATGCGGCCCGCACCGCCACCCGCGGTCGCCCACGTGATGACGAGCACCGCGATGACCGCAGCGGCGAGAAGAATGAGCGCGTATTCGGTCGTCGCCTGTCCTTCGTCGTCGCTGACGAAGTATCGCAGTGCGATCGAACTCATGCAGGAGTGGAGCCGCAGTGCCGTTTGTTTCATGTGGTGTGCCTTTCGAGTTCAACCGGGGAGTGGGCCGAGAGTCAGCGAGGAAAGTGCTCCGATGAGGATGGGCACGACGGTGAGAGCGACGAACGAGGGAAGAACGCACGTCACGAGGGGGAACGCGAGCCTGATCGGCAACTTGGCGGCATCGATTTGTGCAAGGCGTCGTCTTTCTGCGTGAGCTTCGCCGACCAAGCGGTCGAGAACGGGGGCAACCGGCAAGCCGTCACGCTCGGCAGCCGCGAGTGTGTTGGCAATACCGACGGCGGCCGAGCCGAACACCGTGATGAGCTCACCCGTCGCATCGGCAAGTCGTTCGCCGGCTTCGCACCGCAGCAGTACGCGTTCGGCCGCCCGCCGCACGTCGTCTTGCCCCCATCGCGCGATGCAGCCGAAAGCCTGGTGTGTCGTGCGGCCACTCTTCAGCAACACGACGAGAAGATCGACGAACTCGACAAGAGAGGCCGACGTGTCGGGGCGACGGCGCAGCAACGGCATGGGCAGGCGTTCGATCAGGCGAACGAGCATGTGATCCTCTTCATCCACTTGCACCCCGTGACGTTCAGGCCGAGACCAACCACCACGCAGGCAAGACCGGCGATACCACCGAAGTACGCCGACCGCACCGAGCCGTTGGTGAGGATCATCAGCACGCCGAACACCACCGGTAACCACGACAAGACCCGGGCGGCGAACACGGATTGCGCCGCATACATCCGACGTTCCGAGGCGACGGCATGTCGTTCACGAAGTGCCCACGCGGCGCGTTGCAAAGCAAACGTGGCACCCGAGCCGCCCGCTCCAGCCGCGACGAGCGACCGCACGAGGAACGCCTCGTTGCTCGGCCGCCGTGCGGCATCGGCGAGAACCTCGTCGTCATCGAGCGGAGCACCCGTGCGGCAGTGGAGCAGGAGAACCCGCAACGTTTCCATCAATGAGGGGTCGCAGTCAGTGGCCGCAATCGTGACCGCGCCGCGCAGCGACGAGCCGAGCCGCACGTGGCGGTCGACGACGTCAAGGAAGCTTGCCGCATAAAGGGTGGGGTCGACCGTTTGTCGACGCCGAAAGATCCCGGGTAGTGCGTGGGTCGACGTGGCAACCGGCGCGAGACGTCGCAATGCAACGATGCGTACGACGAAGAGGGGGAGTGGAATCCTTTCGAGGAACATTGGCGTCAGTCGTCGAGTAGTGGTGAGGTGATGTAGCCGCCGTCCGAGCCGAGCGTCTCGTCGACCCGAACGACGTTGGCGATACGACGCGTGCCGTCGGGCGTTCGCTCGACAAAGACGACGATGTCGATCGCCGAAGCGACGTACGACCGCACTGCAGACAGGGGCCAGTTCGCGATCGCACGCAGCACCATCGACTCGATGCGGTGCAGCGTGTCGACCGCTGAGTTCGCATGGCACGTGGCGAGAGAACCCGAATGCCCCGTGTTCATCGCCTGCAGCATGTCGAACGCTTCGCCTCCGCGCACTTCACCCACAACGAGACGGTCGGGCCGAAGTCGAAGTGCGTGTCGAACGAGGTCCGAGAGCTCGATGGCGGCGACTCCTTCGGCCGTGGCGGGACGTGTTTCGAGGTACACCGTGTGCGGATGGCGAATACGGAGCTCGTTCGTGTCTTCGAGGACGATGATCCGTTCGGATGACGGCAGCAGTTCCGCCATCGCGCCGAGCAGCGTCGTCTTGCCCGTGGATGTGCCCCCGGCCACGACGATGTTGAGGCGGCGGCGCAGCGCCGACTCGACGAGGTCGGACGTGCGTGCATCGGTGAACGATGAGAGCGAATGGGCACCGTGGGAGAAGCGTCGAATCGCGAGGTTCAGGCCGTGCGGGCTGACGGGGGGAATCGCCGCGCACAGCCGTGAACCGTCACGCAGTCGGGCGTCGACGACGGGAGACGAGAGATCTACGCGCCGTCCGAGCGGTGCGAGGAGTCGTTCGAGGAGAGCTGCTGCTTCACCCGCACCGATGTCATCGAGGCGCGACAGACCCGATGTGCGTTCGACCCAGACTTCGGTGTCGTTGTTGACGACGATCTCTCGAATATCGGGGTCGTGCAGGAGTGCCACGAGTTCGGTTGCCATTTCGGCGTTCCTTTCCCGTGCTACTTCGCGGTGTGTTCGGTGATCAGGTCGGCGAGTGCCTCGTCGAGCGCACGCGGCACCTTGTGTGAAAGGAGACCCGCGTCGACCGCGCGACTGATGGCCGTGTCGTACGGGACATCGGCACTGACGGGTGTTCGTAGGACTGTTGCAACGTCGTTGCTACTGAGCGCGCGACCCGGTTCATTCACGAGAATGCACCCGTCGATGACGACATCGCCCTGGTGAATCTTGTGGGTGGCACGGCGCAGCGCGAGATAACACGGGCGGGTGACGAGGTACGACGCAGTTGCCGCCTCGACGAGCGCCTTGCCGGGCGAGAGCGTGCCGACGTCGACGACGACGGGTCCGCGAACCGACTGAAGTTCGGTGGCGAGCGAGAGCCACTGCGTCTCGGTCGCTTCGTTGGACATTCGCCGCGGCAACAGACGCAGCGCCGAGTTGACGTCGACGATCGCGGCGCTGTCGGGTTCGGAGATACCGAGTGCAGCGGGGAGGTCGCCCGCAAGGTCGACGACGTGTCCGCCACCACGATGGCGAGAGGCGAGTAACAGTCCCAAGGCCGCAGCCGTCACGGTGGTTCCGCTGCCGCCCTTCACCGACCGACAAAGAATGATCATTTGGTGTCCTTTCACCTCGATGTGTTCAGTTGTCGCCATGTGTGCGCACGTCGGGTCGATCACGACGGGCTGATTTCGGTGTTCTTCGGCTACGGTGCGTGCGTCATGGAGGTGTCCGTGCGCCTGGTGGGCTCCGCCGCCTTCAAAGCGGTTGGGACGAGCGAACCTCGTCCGGCGGGTTCGATTCCCGTCCACCTCCGCCAATTCGTCGCATCAAGAATCCGGGCGCTGCTGATCTTGGCGCTCGGATTCATCGCGGTCGTTCCACCGTCGGCGGCATCGGCCGATCCCGCGCAGCCGAGCAACACCGAGAGCGTCGTCGAGTCGGTCGAGCCATCGACCGATGCAGCGCGTGTCGACATCGTCGGCGGGGACGCGTTCGTGCGGTTGCGTGTCGCGCGCGGTCACACCGTGGAACTGCGGGGCTATTACGACGAGCCCTACGTTCGGGTTGCCGACGATGGAACGGTGTCGGTGAACGAGACGTCGGACACTTTCCGCATCAGCAAGTCGCGGTACGGAGCGGGGACGACGATCGACGACGGGGGGTCAGCCTCCATCGATGAGTCATGGGTCGTTTCGTCGACGAACGGCACGTACCTGTGGCACGACCACCGTGTGCACTGGATGAGTCCGACCACGCCGCGGGCCATCGACGGAAGTGGTCTCGTGCAGCAATGGTCGATTCCGATCACGGTCGATGGTCGCGCGACCCTCGTATCGGGAAGCCTCTATCTACGCGACGCGCCCGGTGCATGGTGGTGGCTCCTCGCCGTTCCTGCGCTTGTCGTTGGCTACGCCTTGTCCCGTCGGATCGCACCGCGGGAACTCGCCGCGGCCGGCGCCGTGTTCGCCGTCATCGGCGCGTTCATGTTCTGGGGTCTACCGTCGCAGGCGCGCGGTGCACCGGGAATGTTTGCCCTCGGTGTGCTTGCAGTGACAATTTCGGTCGCAACGGCGGTATTCCGCCGTCGAGACGAGATTGTCGACGCGCTCGTCACATCGGCGGCTGTCGCGTTGGTGGTGGCCGTCGTCATCGAGCGTGGGACGGTGACGAACAGATTCGTTCCGGGACTCGGGGACTCGATCCTCGTGCGCCTCGCGGTTCCGCTGATCGCCGGGTTGGCGATTGGTACGGGAGCACGCGCACTCAAGCGACTTGTGGGCAAGCCCGATGCTTCTGCGTCTGCGTGACGCGGTTACGTCAGACGGCGAGTAGGTCGCGCGCGCCGGTGTCACTCGACGGGTGACGCAACTTGCTCATTGCACGCGCTTCGATCTGGCGAATGCGCTCGCGTGTGAGGTTGAAGTGTTCGCCGACTTCTTCGAGTGTGCGTGGTTCGCCACGGTCGAGGCCGAATCGCAGTTTCAAAATCTCGCGCTCACGCTCGTCGAGTGGCGCCAGCAGACGCTGAATCTCTTCGGGAAGCAGCGCTGTGGCGGCAACCTCGAAGGGGGATTCGGCCGAGCGGTCTTCGACGACGTCACCGAGTTCGGCATCGCCGTCTTCGCGCAGCGGCTCGGACAACGACAAAGGTTCGGCCGCGAAGCGCAGGGCCTCGGTGACCTTGTCTTCGGGCATCTCGACTTCTTTGGCGAGTTCGGCCAAAGTTGCGGGACGTCCGTACTTCAACTCGAGGCGCGAGCGCGCCTTCTGCAAACGGGCGAGGGTGTCGCCGGCATGAACTGGCAGGCGGATCGTGCGGCCCGTGTTTGCGATGCCGCGCGTGATGGCCTGGCGGATCCACCACGTTGCATAAGTGGAGAACTTGAAGCCCTTGCGCCAGTCGAACTTTTCGACGGCGTGCATGAGACCGAGGTTGCCCTCTTGGATGAGATCGAGAAGTGGAAGACCCGACGCCTGGTACTTCTTCGCGATCGATACGACGAGGCGGAGGTTCGACTGCACGAATGCGCGCTCGGCGGTTTCGCCCTCCTTGGCGGTGCGGCGAAGTTCGCGCTTCTTTGTCGGCGTCAACGACTTGTCGTTGGTGTTCAGTTCGGCTTGTGCTTCTTTGCCGGCTTCGATCGCCTTGGCCAAACGGACTTCGTCGTCTTTGGTGAGAAGTGCGTACTGGCCGATGTCGGTGAGATAGAGCCTGACGAGGTCTTCTTCGTCGCGGTCGACCCGATCCTTCGCCATACGCGGCATACGATACCGACGCACCTCACCACCACAACCGACGCGAGAGTATTTATTTTCCCCGTCGGATTCGCTACTTTCTGGGTATGTCGAACCCCCTCCTGAATGACAGAGTCCTCCAGAAAAATGCCCCGCAGGGCAAGGGTTGGGCGGCGGACGAAGCCGACGCCGGAAGGTCGGGAAGCACCGCCGGAACGTGGGCCCCACCCGTCACCGACGGCCCCGTCAGCCCGTGGGTCGGCACCGCCCGCATGACGGCAAGCGGTGCGGTCAGTGCGACGCTCGTCTTGATGGCTCTCCTTCTCGGTGCTGCCGTCTTCGGTTGGTCGACGGTCAACGAGCCCGCGCCGGGCCAGGTCGTGTTCCCCGGTTGGGTCATCGCCGCGGTCATCGGTGCCTTCGTGTGCGCGATCGTCGCGATGTTCAAACCGAACCTCGCGCGGTTTCTTGCGCCGGTCTACGCGCTCGCCGAGGGCGCGGCAATCGGCGCGATTTCACACGCCTACAACATCGAATACGACGGCATCGTTTTGCAGGCCGTTGGTGCAACTGCAGGTGTGTTCGTCGTGATGCTTGTGCTGTATCGCACCGGGATCATCCGTGTGAACGACAAGTTCCGTCGCACCGTCGTTGGTGCGACACTCGGTTTGATGGTGTTCTACGGCGTCGCGTTGCTGTTCCGTCTCTTCGGGGCCGAGGTGTCGTTTCTCAGCAACGGCAGCCTGCTCGGAATCGGCATCAGCCTGTTTGCTGCAGGACTCGCGGCAATGAACCTGGCCCTCGACTTCGATTTCATCGAACAGGGCGAGCGCAACGGCCTCCCCAAGCACATGGAGTGGTACGCCGGCCTCGGCATCCTGGTCACGCTGGTGTGGCTCTATCTCGAACTGCTGCGGTTGTTCGCGAATCTGCGCGAACGCAACTGATCTGACGTCAGTTGGCGCGGCGCGAGGTCGGCCGCTGCGCCAGAACCTCGTCGGGAATCGGCTGACCCGACACTTCGTCGGTCCAGTACGTACCCGCCTCGAGGCGAGCCAGCGCTGTTTCCACGTCGGCAAGGTCTTGTTCGATCTCGTCGAGGTTCGGCACCGCTGACTCCGGATTGCTCACGTCGACAGCATAGGCAGATAGCGTCTCGCGCATGCCCACTCCTTTCCCGCCCTTCGACGGATCCGCACCCAAGCAGCAACAGTTCTCCGAATACCCCGAGATGGGCATCGACCCGGCCAAGCGGTACACGGCCACGATGGAAACGTCGATGGGAACGCTTGTCATCGCGCTCGACCCGATCAAGGCGCCGAAGACCGTCAACAGCTTCGTGTTCCTCGCACTGAACCATTACTTCGACGGCATCATCTTCCACCGCATCATCAAGGGCTTCGTGTGCCAAGGTGGCGATCCCACCGGAACGGGTCGCGGCGGCCCCGGTTACCGCTTCGAGGACGAATTGCCAAAGGCCGGTGAGTACAAGATCGGTTCGTTCGCGATGGCGAACGCGGGTCCGAACACCAACGGTTCGCAGTTCTTCATCATCTCGGGCCCCGACGGTTGTCGCCTGCCACCCGCATACGCGCTTTTCGGACAGGTTGTGAAAGGCCTCGAGGTCGTCGAGGCGATGCAAAGCGTGCCGACCGCCGCTGGTGACCGTCCGAAGACCGACGTCGTCATCAACTCGGTCACCATCACCGTCGCAGACTGACGCGTCGCCGTGCCGGTGCGCGACGGCTTCTCCATCCACGAGGCGCGTCGAATTGCCTTGACCGCACAGGGTTTCGGTGCGCGACCGCGCGGTAGCGCCAGCACTCAGCAACACCTCGAGCGCGTGTTCGACCACGTCGGCTTGATTCAGATCGATTCGGTCAACGTTCTCGTACGCAGCCAGGAACTGCCGCTCTTCGCGCGTCTGGGTAACCACCGACGCGACCTCATTCCCGCCGCGCACGATCGGCAGCGACTGTTCGAATATTGGGGTCACGCCGCATCACACATACCGGTCGATTCGTATCCGCTGTTCCGATGGAAGATGGAAGCGGCGCGCAAGGGTGCCATGTGGGGAGGGGTCGCCGACTTCGCGAGGTCGAACCGTGCATTCGTTCGCAGGATCCATGGACACGTGGCGAACAACGGCCCCGTTGTTGCAGGTGACTTGTCGACACGAACCGGGCCGAAGGGTCCGTGGTGGGACTGGGACGACGCGAAGATCGCCCTCGAATACCTGTTCTGGACGGGTGAACTCACCGCGCGTCGCCGCGACAACGATTTCGCCCGTGTGTACGACGTGCCCGACCGGATGATTCCCGCGGAGTATCTCGATGCGACTGTGTCGACTGCCGATTCGCAACGCGAACTCGTGCGTCGCGCCGTTGCGCACCTCGGTGTGGGAACCGCAACCGACATTGCCGACTACTACCACCTCAAGTCTGCGGTCGTGACACCGCGCCTCCGCGAACTGATCGAATCGGGAGACGTCGTCCAGACAAGCGTGGAGGGTTGGGAAAAGCCCGCCTATGTCACGTCCGACACGAAGGTGCCGCGCCAGTCGCACGCGGTCACCCGTGCGAGCGCACTGCTGTCGCCGTTCGACTCGCTGGTGTGGTGCCGCCCACGCATCGCCCGACTGTTCGGTTTCGACTACCGCATCGAGATCTACACGCCGGCCCCGAAACGCAGGTTCGGTTACTACGTATTGCCATTCCTCCACGACGGTCGTTTGGTTGGCCGCTTCGACCTGAAGGCCGACCGTAAGGACTCGGTGTTGCGCGTGCAGGCGAGCCACGTCGAAGAGGCATACAGGAAAGAATCGGCCGTTATCGCGCGCGCCGCAGCGGGTGAACTGAACTTGATGGCCGAGTGGCTGGGTCTGGGGTCGATTGCGGTTGTGCAACGAGGCTCGCTCGCGCGGGAACTGCGACGGTCGGTAGCGTGACATCCATGTCGCCGCTGATCGCCGTCGCCGGACGTACCGCAGTCGCAGGCCGTGTGTCGCGCGATTCGATTGCTTTCGCAGGCCGTCGTTACATGGAGTCGGTGTTGCGTGGCGGCGGTGAACCCGTGGTCGTGACACCGCAGCACATCACGCACGACGTCGCTCTCGACCTCGTCGGACGTTTCGACGGTTTGCTCTTGATGGGCGGCCCCGACGTCGACCCCGAGTTGTATGGCCAAGAGCCGCACCCCACCACGTACGGTGTCGACCGCTTCCAGGACGACTTCGAGATCGGGCTCTTGCGGGCGGCACTCGAAATCGGCGCACCCGTTCTCGCCGTGTGTCGCGGTATTCAACTCGTGAACGTCGCGATGGGCGGCACGCTCATCCAGCACATCGACGAATCAGGTGGTCCGCAGCATCGCCCTTCTGGTTTCCCGGCCGGAGCCGAATTCGCGGTGCACGACGTGAACATCCGTGAAGGTTCGAAGATGCACAAGGCACTCGGCACCACATCGATCTGCGGCGCGTCGTTCCACCATCAAGGACTCGACAAGCTCGGCGATGGTCTCGCTGCCGTCGGTTGGTCGTCCGATGGATTGGTCGAAGCCGTCGAACATCCCGAACGGTGGTTGCTCGGTGTGCAGTGGCATCCGGAAGACACCGCACACGAGGATCCTCCGCATCAGTCGCTGTACAGCGCGTTCGTGCGCGCCGCGAGCGCCTTCAATCAGCAGTCGCGCTGAGATTGACCGTTTCCGTTTCGATTCCCGTGTCGGGTTCGACGAGAACCCAACGGAACAAGCGCGTCACGGCCTCGCCGATGGGCCGTCCCACCAACACGTCGGCCACCGGTACGTAAGGCAACCGCAACTGCACGCGCACCCAGCGCGGAAGTGTCGCAATTGCCGCCGCAGCGATCGCCGAATAGCCGATGCGGGCCGGAACCGGCAGTGGGGGCGTGAGCACGAGGTAACGCGCCGCTTCTTTCGCCTCTTTCGATGCGTGCAGCTCGGGTCGGAACATGCGCAACTGGTCACGAAGTGCGCGTTCGCTGGCGGGCGGAGCGGGCACGCCGAGTGCCCGCGCAACTCGTGCGGTTTCCGCAACGTACGCATCACGACCGGCCTGGTCGAGTGGTTGCTTACCGAAGCGTTGGTGGGTGGTGAGAAAACTGTCGACTTCTGCCACGTGCACCCAGCGCAGGAGATGCGGGTCGTTCGCCGAGTAGGGCCGACCGTCCGGGGCGGTTCCGGTGACGCGGTTGTGGACCGCGCGCACGCGGGCCACCGCTTCGTCGGCGGCGCGAGCCGATCCGAACGTGGTTGCCGCGAGGAAATCGGCCGTGCGTTGCAACCGACCCCACGGGTCATTGCGGTAGTCCGAGTGGGTGGCGACCCCCGCCATTGCGAGCGGGTGCATCGACTGGAACAGCAAAGCGCGCAGGCCGCCGATGAACATCGAGGCATCGCCATGCACGCGAACGATCGCACTGTCCGGACCGAACCAGCGGGGGCCCTCTTCGTTCATCAGGCCGAGCATGCGGGTGTTCCCGTCGGGCCCGGCGATACGCGCACGAATGGCGTCGCCGATCGTCGTGCGCAAACCGGCCAACTGCGCGTCGACCTGAGGTGGGATCTCCAACTTCACCAAGACCCCATCGTGCCAGCGTACGCTTCATCCATGCCGTCTCCAGCCGAGGAAAAATTGCTCTCGACGCGTTGGATGTTGAAGGCCGCGGTCATCTTCTGGGGTGGCTTCCTCCTGATGGTTGCCACACGACATTCCTTCCACCGCCTCGCGAACCTGCTCATCCTTCTCCTCGTCTCAATTTTTCTCTCGCTCGCGATCGAGCCCGGCGTCAACAAACTCGAGGCCCGTGGATGGCGACGTGGTCGGGCGACCATCACGATTCTGCTGTCGGTCATCGTCGGTGCGATCGCACTGATGTCACTCTTCGCAACTCTGGTGGCGACGCAGCTCGTCGACCTGCTGCGCAACAGCGAGAAGTACGTCAACGAAACCGTTGACTTCATCAACCGTAACTTCAATGCGAACATCGATCCGCAACAGGTGAACGAACGAATCACAGACCCCAACGGGCCGGTGCAGCGGTTCATCGATTCGCAGCAGGACAAGGTTGTCAGTGTTTCGGTGCAGGCACTCGGCGTCTTGTTGCAGATCTTCTCGGTGTTGTTGTTCACCTTCTACTTCGTCGCCGATGGTCCAAAGTGGCGACGCGCGATCTGTTCGCGATTGCCGTCCGACCGCCAGGCGCGGGTACTCGAGGTGTGGGAGATCGCGGTAAGCAAGACCGGCGGTTATCTCTACTCACGTGCACTCCTCGCCCTCGTGTCAAGTTTCTTCCACTGGATCGCATTCCAGGCCATCGGAACGCCCGCACCGATCGCGATGGCGATCTGGGTCGGACTGGTTTCGCAGTTCATGCCCGTCGTCGGTACGTACGTCGCGGGCGTGTTGCCGGTGGTGTTGAGTTTCATCGAAGAGCCGTCGACGGCAATTTTCGTGATTGCGTTCATCATCATCTACCAACAAATCGAGAACTACCTCGTGTCGCCGCGCATCACGGCGCGTACGATGGACTTGCACCCCGCACTTGCATTCGGTTCGGCGATCGCCGGTGCCGCGCTGCTCGGAGCCATTGGTGCACTGCTCGCACTGCCCGGCGCAGCGATGATCCAGGCGATTGCGAGCCAGCGCGGAACGCGCCACGACGTGATCGACAGCCCGCTGACGACGCCCCAGCCTCCCCGCGCGAAGAAGAAGCGAAGCCGCAAAGCAGTCGGTTGACGCGCGTGTCGGGTATCCCCTTCGTCGAACCGCTCGACGGCTTCGTCTACGGCGCGGCGGACCAACTGTCGCCCCTCGTCGCACGGGTGGTTGCCGAAAACCCGTCGAAGTTCACCTACAAGGGAACGGGTACCTACATCATCGGTCGCGACGATGTCGTTGTGATCGACCCGGGTCCGAATCTTGATGCGCACCGTGCGGCCCTCGAACGTGCGCTCGGCGGAAAGCGTGTGCGCGGGGTCGTTGTCACGCACTGCCATTCCGACCACGTGCCGTTGTCGTACTGGTTGGCAAAGTCGACCGGCGCGCAAACATTCGGCTTCGGCCCGCATCCTCGACCGGTCGAGACCGATGCATACGACGATGTCGACGACGACACTCCGAAGGATGGCAGCGACGGTGAAGAGCGCGAGCACACCGACTTCGACTTCGTTCCCGACGTGCTGGTGCGCGACGGACAGACCTTTCTCGCAGTCGATGGTTGGTCGTTGACCGGCGTGCACACGCCCGGCCACACGTCGAACCATCTGTGCGTTCACCTCGACGCGGAAAATGCACTCTTCACGGGCGACCACATCATGGGATGGAGCACGACCGTCGTTTCGCCGCCAGACGGCAACATGGCCGACTACATGGCTTCGGTTCGTAAGTTGATCGACCGCAGTGATGCCATCCTGTATCCGACACATGGCAACCCGGTGCGCGACCCCGCACCATTCCTGGCGGCGTACCTCGCCCACCGCATCGACCGCGAAAGGCAGATCGTCGATTTGTTGCACCGCGGGCCGTCGACGATTCACGCAATAGTCGAGGTTCTCTACGCCGATGTACGGCGCGAACTCCACAAACCCGCACGGCACAGCGTGATGTCGCACCTTCTCAAGTTGTACGACGATGGTGCGGTGACGACGGTCGGAAATGAACCCGTGTCGATGCGCGGTACCTGGACCGTGCGCAACAGATAGGTATCTCGGGGCATCCCTGAATCGGGATGAGGTGCGACACTAATTTTTTCACCGTGACCCCCCGCGAAGCACGTCGACATGCGAAGTTGTGGCTAACGCCCACGGCTGCTGCCGTGATGCTGGTTGCGGGCATCACGCTTGCCGTTGGCCGGTCGGGTGACGACGCCGAGGCATCCCTTCAGACCTCGACGCTGCCGCCGACCACGGTCGCCATCACCACCACCCGTCCCCCCGAAACAACGACCACACTCCCGCCCGAAACCACGACGACACTTCCCGTCGAAAGCACCACGACGACGGTCGTCTGGAACCACTCCAACCCGCGACCACTTCCCGAGAAGTCGGGAAAGGGCAAGCGCATCGTGTTTCAGAACAGCCTCAACTGGGTGTGGATCGTCGACGAGAACGAACAAGTGGTGAAGTCGGTGCCCGTGTCGGGTCGCGACGGAGTTCCGAAGTCGGGCAAATACCGCGTGATGTCAAAGAGTGAGTTTTCGCAGAGCATCTTTTTTCCTGAGATCAAGATGAAGTGGTCGGTGCGGTTTGCGATCAGTCCCAACGGCAAGAACACGATCTCGTTCCACTCGATTCCCACGTGTGCATGGGAGGGGGGTCACTGCAGTCCCGTCGGACCGATGCAGACCGTTGAGCAGTTGGGCACCTTCCAAAGTGGCGGTTGTGTACGCATGCTCGACACCGATGCCGAGTACTTGTTCAACTTCGTCGAAGTGGGCACCCGAGTGCTCGTCCTCGCGTAGTCAAGCCGCGTAGCGCGACATCTCCGACTTCAGCAGGTCAAGGCCGAGGTTGCCGAGGTTAAGTCCGTAGGCGTGCCAGTCACGCAGGTTGAACTTCGCACCGAGCCGTCGCTTCGCGTCGTCACGCAGGTCGAGCCAGACGCGTTCGCCGAGCTTGTAGGAAATTGCCTGTGCGGGCCAGCCGAGGTAGCGGTCGATCTCAGAGCGGTTGAATTCGGCGTCGCTCGACGACCGTTCGGTGAGGAACTCGAGGGCCAGCTTCGGCGTCCACGCTTCGCCTGGGTGCCACGACCACGCCGAGGGAATGGTGAAACCGCAATGCAAGCCGATGTCGATCACGACACGCGCCGCGCGCATGGCTTGGCCGTAGAGATAGCCGAGGCGGTAGTCGGGGTTCGTGAAGAACCCGAACTCGTCCATCAGGCGTTCGGCGTACAGCGCCCAGCCCTCGCCGTGGCCGGACACGAATGTGTTGCGCTGGTAGCGCGACAACTGGTCGGCGTTCACCACGGCCATCGCAACCTGTAGGTGATGGCCCGGCACGCCCTCGTGGTACGCAGTCGTCGGTTCGCCCCACCGCGGAACCGATGCGCGACCGTTCAGCGGGTACCACGTGCGACCTGGTCGTGACAGGTCCTCGCTCGGGCCGGTGTAGTACATCGCCGCCGCACCGCCGGGGGGCGAGATCATCGCCTCGCATTGACGGATCGATGTGGGAATGTCGAAGTGGTTGTTGTCGATGAGAAACGTCATCGCCTCATCCATCAATTCCTGCAACCAGTTGCGCAAGTTGTCCTCGCCATGCACGGCACGCGCCGGATCGGTGTCGAGGAGATGCCGCACCTCGGCCGCCGACGCACCCGGGAGAATCTCCTGGCCCACGCGATGTATTTCGACATCAAGGCGGGCGACTTCGTCCCAACCCCACTCGTACGCTTCCTTCGCCTCGACCGTCATACCCAAATAGCGACGGCGGGCGAATGCGTGACGCTCTTCTCCGACGCCGTCGTTCGGGTCGGCGTGGCGCGCGTATTCACCACCCAAGAATTTCGCCGTTTCGGCAAGGGCCGCCGAACAGTCGCGCGCAGCACTTTGCAGTCGTCGGGCGAGCGCATCGGACGCCCCGCCGTTCGAAACATTCGCGGTGGCAGCGAAACTCGAGAAGAAACCATCGTCACCCGACCCGGCCCATGCCTCGGCCTGGCCGGCAACGGCGAGTGCCTGACGCACCGGAGCTGCGACACCGCGCACCAAACCTTCGCGCCACGATGCGCGCATGCCTGCAAGTGCATTCGGGAAAGCCTCCATGCGCGCCGCGATGTTCTCCCAGTCACCTTCAGTGTCGGTGGGCATCAGGTCGAAGACGCTGCGCGCGCCGTCAAGGTCTCCCGCAATCACGCGGATGCCGCGCAGGTGTTCACCGGCCGCGTGTTCGGCAACCGTGAGTTCGAGATCATTGCGCAAGACACCCGCGGCCAGTCGGTCAGCATCATCGGACGGTGAGAGTCCATTCAACCCAGCAAGGGTCTGTGCGGCGTGCGCAGCGCGCGCATCGTGGCCGGCGGGGGAGAAGTCGGTCATCTTGTCGTCGTACCCGGCGACGCCGAGGTACGTGGCGGCCAGCGGGTCGAGTGCGGCCATCTCGTCGATGAAACGGTCGGAGAGCGAGTAGATCGGGGTATCGCGCTGCGGCATTCTGCCACGTTAGAACCCCACACCTGACCGACTAAATTCTCGCAAAAGGGGGTGGGCAGTGAACCTTGCGCGAATCGGGGAATTCTGGGCGCGGTGGCGACCCGACGAATTGGCCATCAAATATGCGGGTGTCGAAACGACGTGGCGACAACTCAACACGCGCACCAGTGAACTCGCGGCCGGTCTGGCCGGCAAGGGCATCGGCAAGGGCGACCGCATCGGGCTGTTGCTCACCAACTGCATGGAGTGGATCGAACTCACGA
The DNA here is from genome assembly GCA_041164425.1 of Actinomycetota bacterium. GTDB lineage: Bacteria > Actinomycetota > Acidimicrobiia > Acidimicrobiales > Ilumatobacteraceae > F1-20-MAGs119. Next base: position 6,060 of record JBEAPO010000130.1, on the reverse strand, counting down.
TGGCCGCGTGGAAACTTGGCGCGCTGATCGTGCCGATCAACACGCGCTTCACGCCTGCCGAAGTCAAGTTCGTCGTCGCGAACGCGGGCGCAAAACTTCTCTTCACCAACGACGGACTTGTCGGGTCGACAACGACTGTCGAAGGCTGCGAAGTCATTTGTGTCGAACAGATCGCACCGCTCTATGCCGATGGTTCGAAGATGGTCACCGCCGACACCGCACCCGAGGACGCGGCATTCATCTGTTACACCAGCGGCACGACCGGCGACCCGAAAGGTGCGGTTCTCACGCACGGTTCGTTCAACGCCAGCTCACAGTCGTGGGCGCAGGCGCTCGATCTCTGGCCCGGCGACAAGTTGCAGCTGCCGTTTCCGCTGGCCTTCACCGGCGGCCTTGCGTTGTGGCTCTACACCTACTGGTCGGGGGCAAGTCTGCTGCTCGACAACGAGGTGAACATCGACCGCATCTACGACAACTTCGAGAAGGACAAAGCAACCGGCTTCATGGGCGTGCCGACCATCTTCCAGATGATCGTCGACCACCCGCGCTGGAAGACAGCCGACCTCTCGTCGTGGAAGAAGGCATGCTCGGGTGGTGCGGTTGTGCCGCCGTCGCTGTTGAAGGCAGTGCAGGCGCGCGGCGTACCGATGCTGCAGATGTTCAGCCTCACTGAGTCGTCGGCTGCGGGCACGGTGCTGCCGTCGCATGACGCCTTCCGCAAGGTCGGGTCGGCGGGCATTCCCATCAACCACGGCTCGTTGAAGATCGCCGATGATGACGACAACGAGGTGGCCACCGGCGAGGTGGGCGAGATCCTCCTGAAGGGTCCCCAGATCATGAAGGAGTACTGGAACAACCCGACGGCGACTGCCGCGGCGCTCCGTGGCGGTTGGTTGCACACCGGCGATCTCGGCTACGTAGACGACGAGGGTTATCTCTACGTCGTCGATCGCAAGAAGGACATGCTCATTTCGGGTGGCTTGAACGTGTACCCGGCGGAACTCGAGCGCCTCATCGCCAACGTCCCCGGCGTCGTCGAAGTTGCCGTCGTCGGCGTTCCCGACGATCGCTGGGGTGAGACACCGCTCGTCATCGTCTTTGCGAATGGCGCGAAGGTTGAAGCGGCCGACGTATTGAAGGTCTGCCGCGACAATCTCGCCGACTTCAAGTTGCCGCGTTACTTCCACCTCAGCGACACACCGCTGCCACGCAACATGTCGGGCAAGATCCTGAAGCGGGAGTTGAAGTTGCAGTTTGCCGACTTCCCGAAGACGGCGAACCCGATTCGCTGACGGGCACATTCATGCGAGCGAGAATCGGCATCACCATCTATTCGGTCGACTACACGATGCGTCCCGACGATCTCGCGCGCGAGATCGAGGCGCGCGGATTCGAGAGCTTCTGGGTTCCCGAACACAGCAACATTCCGACGAGCCGCAAGTCGCCCTGGCCGGGAAGCCTCACGGGGGAACCGCTGCCGAAGGAGTACTCGCACATGCTCGACGCATTCGTCGCGCTGTCGATGGCCGCAGCGGTGACGAAGACCCTGCGGCTCGGTACCGGTGTCATGCTCGCGGCCCAGCGCGACGCAATCTGGACATCGAAGCAGATCTCATCGCTCGACTTTCTCAGCAACGGCCGCGTCGAGATAGGCGTGGGTGTCGGTTGGAACCAGGATGAACTCGAGAGCCACGGTTCGGTGTTCCGCGAACGGTGGGACCGAACCCGCGAAGTGGCCGAGGCGATGCGCGTGATGTGGCGAAATGAAGTCGCCGAATACGACGGAGATCTCGTCAAGGTTCCCCCAACGTGGCAGTGGCCAAAACCCGTGCAGCCGGGCGGCCCCAAGATTCACCTCGGTGGGGGAACGGGTCCGCGACTGTTGGGTGAAGTCGCGAAGTGGGCCGACGGCTGGATGCCGATCTCCGCACGGCCGTCACTTGCCAACCGCCTGAAGATGCTCGAGGAAGCCTGTGACAAGGTCGGCCGCGACTGGCGCACCCTCGATGTCAGCGTGTTCGGCGCGAACACAACGGTCGACGGTTTGTGCAACCTCTTCGAAGAGGGCATCACCCGCGCAATTCTCACGCTGCCGCCCGAGGGACCCGAGGTCATACTGCCGTTGCTCGACGAATGGGCGACGACGAAAGATGCCGTCTACGCGCGCATGAACTAGTTCGCGTCGAATCAGGCAAGCGACGTGCAGAACGTCAACAAGTGCAGCGCGCGCTCGACGTCGTCGGTGAATCCTTCGCGCAGCGCCTTCGACCGCACCTCGAACGAGATCGGTACGCCGGGGATCGCCGCACACATCTCCGCAATGGGCAACCCACCTTCACCAGGACACATACGGCCGTTCACCGCGTCGTCGAGCAACCCGTCGAACGTCGTCGGCACCGCGGCCGGCGCGTCGGCGATCTGGATGTAGGGGAACAGTGAACGGTCCAAAGTCGCCAACTGTTCGAATGTCGCACCCGAACGCGAGAAGTGCAGATTGTCGATCAACACGCCACCATTCGGTCGCGCGGCGTCGCGCACGATCTCGGCCGCCATCGACAGCGTGTTCAACGGGAAGATTGGCAGGAACTCGCACACCACGGTAATGCCGTGTGGTGCCGCCATGTCACAGCACTCGCCGTAACGGCGCGTGTTGAAGGCTTGGTCCTTCACTCGACTGGTGAACAAGATGTTGCGTGCCCCGATCTCGGCTGCGGCGGCAACCAAACGTTCCGCGTGGTCGTCGGCGCCGTCGGCGGGGATGATCGGCTCGATGTCGAGTGCGACGATGCCCGTGTCGTCTAGGCGCTTGCGCACCTCACGGGTCGTCGAATCGGACCACGATGCACCGTCGAACCAAATTCCGCACGCCGGCCAGCCGGCAGCAGCGGCAACTTCGACCATCCTCGCCGGCGGCAGCGTCGGGTGAACGCCCGCAGCCAGCGACAGCAGTCGGGTCACGTCACTTCTTCTTCGTGAAGCGGATCGGCAGTGAGGTGAGTGCCCGCAGTGCGAAGTTCTTCTGGTATTCGAAGGTCATCGATGGCTCGATCAACTCAAAATCGTCGATGTTGTCGACGAACGCACGGAAGCCGATCGCCAGTTCGCGTCGCGCCAAGGGCGCACCAAGACAGAAATGCACGCCCGCACCGAAGCCGATCTGCGACCGTGAGTTCGGACGATCGAGGTCGAGCGCGTCGGGATTCTCGAAGTGCCGCTCGTCGCGGTTCGCCGCTGCGTAGCGGATGTTGACGATCGCGCCCTTCGGAATCGTCACGCCGTGCATCTCGACGTCAACCGCTGCGGTGCGGAACAGACCCTGCACCGGACCCTCGAGGCGCACCGCTTCTTCCACCAACTGCGGCACGTACTTGTCCGGGTCGCTCTTCAGTTTCGCCCACTGGTCCTTGTGTTGCGTCAGCAACATGATGCCGCCCGACAGTGCGTTCGTACTGGTCTCGGACCCGCCCACGAAGGTGTCGGCCATCATCTCGGCGTGTAGTTCCTCGTCGGTCAACGTGCGACCCCACTCGGGAATCACGGTGTTCACCAGATCCGACAAGAGCGTGTCGTTCGGTTCAACTCGCAAGCGTTCGAAGATCGGTTGGAAGTAGTGCTGTGCCTCGATTTCCATCTCGGTCGACCACAGGGCCTCTTCCTCGGTCTGCATCATGCCGAGACGTTGCACCCACGCATCGGTCCACGCCTTGATCTGCCAGATGTCCTCTTGGTTGGCGCCCATTTGCACACCGATGACGATGAGAGGCAGCGGCACGGCAAAGGCGCGGACCCAGTCGCACTGGCCTTCATTGATGAACTTTGTGAACAACTCCTGCGCGACACCCTCGACGATCGGGTCGAGTTGTTTGATGCGGCTGGGGCGGAATGCGTGGTCGAACAGCCCGCGCATCTCCTTGTGGTTCGGGTCGTCACGGCCCGCCAACGTCGGCGCCGGCACCCAACCCTTCTCCTTGTACAACGCGTGGATCTTCTTCTGTCGTTCGATCATTTCGGGCGAGGCAACGCGTGATGCCTGACGCTGATTCACGAACCGCTCGGTGTCCATCACAACGGCACGCACATCGTCGTAGCGGGTGATCACATACATGCCCGTCCGCGGGTCGAGCCACACGGGTGCTTCATCGCGCAGCGTCTTGTAGGCGTGGTACGGACAGTCGTTCGTTGCCGGATCGAAAAAATTGACCTCGACGTTGCTGGTGCTCACGTTCACATCCCCCTTGTGATTGCCCTACTTTATGTGAGACGTCAAGGGGGACATTCATGGCCGCAGCAGCCGAGATCATTGCCGAATTCGGGGCAGTCGAAGACGACCAGCGCTACACGCGGCTTGTCGAAGTCTTCACCGACGACGCCATCTACTACGACCCGTTCATGGGTCCGCAGCGCGGCAAGGAACAGATCCGTACCTTCATGGGCCACATGGAGGAACTGGTTCCGGCGGCCGGGGCACGCTTCGACGCATGGGACATCAGTGCCGGAACGACCGTTGCATGGGCGAAGTGGACGATGTACGCGCGTGGTGCCAACGGCGAGGTCGGCGTCCCCGGCCAGAGCATCTACCGTCTCCGTGAAGACGGGGGACAACTGAAGGTGTGCTTCGTCGCCGACTACGTCGATTCGCACGCCTACGGAAAACTCTCGCGCGACCGCGTGCCCGACATGGCCACCCCGGCAGCCCTGCCGAAGGGCACCACGCAACAGGGCACTGGTCATGACCTCATTCGCACGTTCTGGAAGATGCAGGACACGCGCCAGTACACACAGCTCGCGGAACTGTTCACCGACGACGCCGTTTTCACTGACCAGGTGTACGGCCGTTTCGAGGGCATCGAAGCAATTCGCAACTACATGAGGCGCATGGACGTGGAGATGCCCGAGGGCGGCGTCACGTTCGATCTCGTCGACTGTGCAGGTGATGAAACCGTCGGCTGGTCGCAGTGGACGTGCAACGTTCCCGGCGGGTCGTTCCCGGGTTGGACGCTGCACAACGTGCGCGACGGAAAGTTCACCCTTGATTCCGACTACTTCGACGTTGTGCTTGCCCGCAAACTGCGTCCCAAGAGCTGACGACGGAACCGACGATCTAGAAGTCGAAGATCTCACCCAAGAAGCCCTTGCGCTTCTTGCCGTAGTAACCCGTATGGTACTTCGAGTGGTACTTGTGCGAACCCATCGGCATCGGTTGGGGCTGGGGTTGTGGGGGCATCGTCTGGGCACGCTGCGGCTGTGCCGACTCCATCGCCGACGTAGCGCGCTCGATGATCTTGTCGAGTTCACCCCGGTCGAGCCACACACCGCGACAGTCGGGGCAGTAGTCGATCTCGATGCCCTGGCGTTCGGCAAGCGTCAACTTCGAGTCGGGACAAGTGGGACACTTCATTGGGGGTTCTCCTTCAGCAAGACGTAACTGTTCGCTGAAGGTCTCTCCCAGCTTTCGCCGGAGGCTCCGGGCTTTTATGCCGTGCTGACGAAGCCGAACCTGTCGGTTGCCCGACCGGGATACTCCCCTTCGCCAAAAAGATTACGGCCGCCTCACGCCACCGCGCCATCCGTAGGCTGACTTTTGTGTCGAGTTCCGAAAGCACCCATCCCAACGTCGTCAAGGTTCGCTCCGCCGCCGAGGCCGCAGGTCTGTCCATCGAGGTGCGCCGATTCCCCGAGGGAACCAAAACGGCACAGGACGCCGCCGACGCGATCGGTGTCACCCTCGGACAAATCGTGAAGAGCCTCGTCTTCGCCGTCGACGGCGAGGTGGTGCTTGCACTCGTCAGCGGTTCGAACCAACTCGACGAAAAGAAACTTGCCCTCGCCGCCGGCGGTCTCAAGTGCGCCCGCGTCGATGCCGACATCGTTCGCCAAGCCACCGGTTTTGCGATTGGCGGCGTTCCACCGTTTGGTCATGCAACTCAACTGCGCGTGTTCGTCGACCCGGACTTGTTGCAATACGACGAAGTGTGGGCTGCCGCGGGAACGTGGAACGACAACTTTGGTGCTGCACCAGCAGACATCGTGCGCGTCGCCGGTGGCGTCGTCACCGACCTT
>JBEAPO010000129.1:0-11554 GCA_041164425.1 Actinomycetota bacterium | reverse complement strand
CGACGTCGCGGGTGTTCCACGGACGACTTGCCTCGAGAGGGCCCATCGACATCTCGTAGAGCCGGAAGGTGTCCGCACCGTAATCGGCGTACATGTCGTCGGGGGTGACGATGTTCTTCAGTCTCTTGCCCATCTTTCCGTATTCGCGCGACACTTCTTCGCCCTCGAAGAAGTACGTGCCGTCACGCTCTTCGACCTCGTTGGCCGGAACGGGTTGACCGCGCATGTCGCGGTAGGCGTAGGCCTGGATGTAGCCCTGATTGAACAGGCGATGGAACGGCTCTTCCGACGACACGTGACCGAGGTCGTGGAGAACCTTGTGCCAGAAGCGCGAATAGAGAAGGTGCAGCACGGCATGTTCCACGCCGCCGACGTAGAGGTCGACGCCACCGGTGTGGCCGGGACCTGTCGGGCCCATCCAATAACGCTCAACGTCCTTGTCGACGAACGTGGCGGTGTTGGTGGGGTCGAGGTAGCGCAATTCGTACCAGCACGATCCTGCCCACTGCGGCATGACGTTGACTTCGCGTCGGTACGACTTCATGCCGTCTCCGAGGTCGAGTTCAACCGTGGTCCACTCTTTCGACCGGGCAAGCGGTGGGATCGGTTCGCTGATCGCGTCGTTCGGATCGAGGCCCTGGGGTTTGAAGTCGGCGAGCTCGGGAAGCAACACGGGAAGTTGGCTATCGGGAACCGCGTGCGGGTTGCCGTCGTCGTCGAAGACGATGGGGAATGGCTCGCCCCAATAGCGCTGACGTGCGAACAGCCAGTCGCGCAGTTTGTAGGTGATCGCGGCACTGCCCTTGTTCTGCGATTCCAGCCAGGCGTTCATCGCCGACTTCGCCTCGGCGACAGAGCTGTGCGACTCGAGCGAAATCTCGTCGTTCTTCGAGTTCACGTACGGGCCATCACCCACATAGGCATCGGGCCATGTGGCGCAGTCGATCGATGAGGCGATGCCGTGTGCGTCGAACCATTCCCGTGGTGGATGCTGGGTGGCAACGATAGGTAGCGAATACTTGCGGGCGAAGGCGAAGTCACGCTCGTCGCCCGACGGCACCGCCATGATGGCGCCGGTGCCGTACCCCATCAGCACGTAGTCGGCGACCCACACCGGAATCTCGCCGCCCGTGACGGGGTTCGTGGCGAACGACCCCGTGAAGACGCCCGTTTTTTCGCGAGCGTCGTCGGCGCGTTCGTCGTCCTTCTTGGCTGCTGCCTGCGCGCGATAGGCATCGACCGCCGCGAGTTGGTCGGCCGTTGCGAGGGTGTCGACGAGCGGGTGTTCGGGTGACAGAACCATGAACGTGGCGCCGAACAATGTGTCGGGACGGGTGGTGAAGACTTCGATGTCGCCGGCCGGGGACGGAAAGCGGACGCGGGCACCTTCGCTGCGGCCGATCCAGTTGCGCTGCATCAACTTGATGGGCTCTGGCCAATCGAGACGGTCGAGGTCGTCGATCAGGCGATCGGCGTACGCGGTGATGCGCATCATCCACTGGCGCATGTTGCGCTTGAAGACGGGGAAGTTGCCGATGTCGCTGCGGCCCTCGGCGGTGACCTCTTCGTTGGCGAGGATCGTGCCGAGGCCGGGGCACCAGTTGACCGGCGCCTCGGTGAGGTACACGAGCCTGTGGGAATCGACGAGCTTGCGCTGCTCGTCACGATTGAGTGTGGCCCAAGCCCGTCCGTCGGGAGTCGGTCGAGTGCCCGCGGCGAACGCGGCTTCGAGTTCACCGATCGGGCGTGCCTTGTTCTGTGACTCGTCGTACCACGAGCCAAAGATCTGCAAGAAGATCCATTGCGTCCAGCGGTAGTAAGCCTCGTCGGTGGTGCTGATGCTGCGGCGTGCGTCGTGGCCGAGTCCGAGACGGCGCAATTGGCGGCGCATGTTCGCGATGTTGGCGTCGGTGTTGACGCGCGGGTGGATACCGGTTGCGATCGCATGTTGCTCGGCGGGGAGGCCGAAGCTGTCGTAGCCGAGTGAGTGGAGGACGTTGTAGCCCGTCATGCGTTTGTAGCGCGCGAACACATCTGTGCCGATGTAGCCCAGAGGGTGACCGACGTGAAGGCCGGCGCCCGACGGGTAGGGGAACATGTCGAGCACGAAGAGCTTTGGGCGACCCGCGACTTTGTCGGGTTCGGCCAGCGGGCCGGCGGGGTTGGGTGCTTCGAATGTGCCGTTCGCTTCCCAGTGGTCTTGCCACTTCACCTCGATGGTGTCGGCGAAGGCGGCGTTGTACCGGTGACGGGGGGTGTCGGCAGCCATGGCGCCCAATCGTACGGGGAAGCGACGGTAGCGTGACGCCCATGTCGAGGCCGAGGAAGCGCTCCAGCAATTCCTCGGCGCACCGCTATCCGCGCGAGGCACGCCTGAATGAGATCCTCCGTGAGGTCATCGCCGATGAACTCACCCGCATCGACGACGAGCGCCTCGAGTTCGTGACCGTCACTTCGGTCGACGTCGATGCCGAACTGAACCGCGGCATCGTCTTTTTCGATTCGCTCGCGGGAGAGGCGGGCGACCATGCGATCCTCGAGGTGCTCGAAGAGCATCGTCGACGCATCCAGTCGTCGATCGGCAAGCAGGTCCGCGCGAAGAAGACCCCGGTTCTCGAATTCCGACCCGACGAAGTCATCCGTGCGGCCGAACGCATCGACGAAGTGCTGCGCGCCGACCGCGAGCGCCGCGAGCGCATGACCCACGACGAAGCCTGATGGCAAAGCGCAGGCCGCCCGTGGTGCATGGCACGGTGGTTGTCGACAAGCCGGAGGGAATGACAAGTCACGACGTGGTCGGCAAATTGCGCAAGACGTTGGGAGAACGTCGTGTTGGGCACGCAGGAACGCTCGACCCCGATGCAACAGGTGTGCTGGTTGTCGGTGTTGGTCGTGCAACCCGCCTCATGCAGTGGGTGACGGGTGCCGACAAGGACTACTCGTGCGAGTTGGTGCTGGGTTCGCGCACGTCGACACTCGACGACTCGGGTGAAATCCTCGAGACGTTCGACATGTCGGCCGTGTCAATCGACGACGCGCGGCGCGTGATTCGTGAACGCTTGGTGGGCGACATCGAGCAGGTGCCGCCGATGGTGTCGGCTCTGAAGGTCGATGGAAAGCGTCTTCACGAATATGCGCGCGAAGGCGTGGAAGTGGAACGTAAGGCTCGACGCGTGCACATCGAGCGCTTCGACGTCGAAGCCACGTCTGATCCCGGCGTGTGGGTCATGAACGTCACCTGTTCGTCGGGCACCTACGTGCGAAGTCTCGGCGACGATCTCGGCCGCTTGCTCGGTGGTGGCGCGCACATTCGACGGTTGCGTCGCCACAGGGTCGGTCGTTTCGGCGAGTCGATGTGTTCGACGCTCGACGAGCCCGCTTTGCTGGCCGAAGACGAAATGGTGTCGCATCTTGCGCGGGTCGACGTCGACGAGTCGACGGCTGCACGGGTTGCGAACGGCGCGATGCTCGCGGTTGTGCTCGGGTTCGGTGGAGCTGGTCCATGGCGCGTCCACGGCCCTGCCGGTGCGTTGCTGGCGGTCTACGAGGTGAGCGGTCGCTTCGGCGACGACGGTGTGGCATTGGTGAAGCCATCTGTCGTGCTGGCCATCGGGGGATAGCGTTTCGCCGATGATCGTCGTACGTGATTTGTCTCGGGCACCGTGGCCCGGTCGTCGCGCGGTTGTCACGATCGGCGCTTACGACGGCGTCCACCGCGGCCATCAGTCCGTGATCGCGGCCGTGCGCGCAAGGGCGGCCGCCGACGGGGCACTCAGCGCGGTCGTCACCTTCGATCGTCATCCGGCATCGGTTGTGCGACCCGAATCCGCACCGCTGTTGTTGACCGACCTAGACCACAAACTCGAATTGCTCGAGGCAACGGGTGTCGACGCCGTCGTGATCGTTCCGTTCGACAAGACACAGGCATCGGAAGAGCCGCGCGAGTTCGTCAAGCGGGTGCTTGTCGACGGCCTCGCGGTCAGTCATGTGGCGGTGGGCGAGGATTTCCACTTCGGCCGCAACCGTGCTGGTGATGTCACGATGTTGCGCGAACAGGGGGCGAGGCACGACTTCACCGTTGGTCCGCTCGAACTTCTCCAGCGCGGTGACGGTGTCGACGAGCCGGTCAGTTCGACTGCGATTCGCCGCGCCCTCAAGGGCGGCGACGTCGCCGTCGCGTCCCAGATGTTGGGGCGCTGGTTCGAGGCGCGCGGACCCGTCGTCGATGGTGACCATCGTGGCCGGACGATCGGCTTCGCAACGGCGAACGTGCAGGTTCCCGGCTACATCTGTCTTCCTGCCGATGGCGTATACGCAGGTGTGTACACCAGACCCGATGGTTCGCGATGGCCGTGCGCCGTCAACCTGGGACGGCGCCCAACCTTCTACGAGCACAGCGATTCGTCATTGCTCGAGGCTCACCTCATCGATGCATCGCTGAACCTCTACGGCGAGGCGGCGCGTGTGCAGTTCACGCACTTCCTGCGGTCGGAGCGCAAGTTCAACGGCCCCGATGCTCTGATCGCTCAGGTCAAGCTCGACATCGATCACGCGCGCGAACTCGTCAACTCCTTGCCGCCCGACGTACGACCGTAGAGCGTCGTGCGCTGTTCGAGCGTGCGGCCAAGCGGCGACACGACCGCACCGAACGAGTCTTCGCTCATCTTCTGACCGTGTGCCGCGCCAGCCGCGCGGGAAATGTTCTCGTCCATCAGCGTTCCGCCAAGGTCGTTGCAACCGGCCTGCAGCAACTGACGGGCACCATCGACTCCGATCTTCACCCACGACACTTGGATGTTGTCGATGAGGCCGTGGTACGCAATGCGCGCGATGGCGTGCATGAGAACCGTTTCGCGGAATGTCGGGCCACGGCGGGCCTGGCGTTGGAGGTAGATCGGGGAAGCCATGTGTACGAAGGGCAACCCGACGAATTCGGTGAAGCCCCCCGTCTCGCGTTGCAGGTCGCGGGTCACGACCATGTGGCGCGCCCACGAGTCGATGCCTTCGATGCTGCCGAACATGATCGTGATGTTCGAGCGAAGACCGACGGAGTGCGCGACGCGGTGGCATTCCAACCACTCCTCGGTGTTGATCTTGTCGGGGCAGAGCACTGCGCGCACCTTGTCGTCGAGAATCTCGGCAGCCGTTCCTGGCAGTGATGCAAGGCCTGCGTCCTTCAGTCGTGTGAGGTACGAATGAAGCGACTCATCGAGGCGACGTGCGCCTTCGGTGACTTCGAGTGCGGTGAAGCCGTGCACGTGGATCTCGGGAACTGCGTCCTTCACCGCTTGGGCGACGTCGATGTAGTAGTTGCCGTCGAAGTCGGGGTGGATACCTCCCTGCAGCGTCACCTCGGTTGCACCGATCGCGGCGGCTTCAGCCGCCCGATGCGCGATGTCGTCGAGCGTCAGGAGATACGGCGTTCCGCGCAGGTTCAACGACAACTTGCCCTTTGCGAAACCGCAGAAGCGGCACTTGAACGTGCACACGTTGGTGTAGTTGATGTTGCGGTTGTGGACCCACGTGACCACCTCGCCGACCGTTTGGCGTCGCAGTTGGTCGGCAAATTCCGCGATGGCATTCACTTCGCGTCCGCGTGCGCGAAACATGCGGACGATCTGCGACTCGTCGGGCAATTCGCCGCGACCCACGCCGTCGAAGATCTCGGCAAGGTCGAGGGGTGTCTTCGACGCTCCGGGGAGCAACGTCGGCGCGGGGTTCGTCGCGCCCGAGTACCACTGCGTCGACTTGTGGCCGACGAGTACCACTTCGGCGCCATCCTTCACGACGTCGGCGGCACTGACCTTCTCGGGCCACACCGCGCCCGGGTCGTCCCGACCGAGCAACTCGGCATCGCAGCGGTCTTGCACGGCAAAGCGCAGCGCGGGTGCCAACCATTCGTCGGGGCGCGCGACGTACTCGGGATAGATGGTGAGCCGCGGCGCGAGCTCGAAGCCGCGTTCGTTGCTCGCCGTGCGCAGCAAGTCGAGGGCCGGCCACGGTCGTTCGGGGTTGACATGGTCGGCGGTGACGGGCGAGACCCCGCCCCAGTCGTCGATGCCCGCGTCGAGGAGAACACCGAAGTCATCGGAGAGGTTCGGCGGCGCCTGCAGGTGGATCGAGTCGGGAAGCAAGAGGCGAGCAACAGCGATCGACCACATGTATTCGTCGGGTGGGCAAGGAGCGGCATTTTGCATGCCGGTTCGCGGCTTGGGCAGGAAGTTCTGCACGATGACTTCCTGTACGTGACCGTGGCGTTCGTGTGATGCGGCGATCGCCTCGAGGGCCGCAAGACGGTCGGTGCGGTCCTCGCCGATTCCGACGAGGATGCCCGTCGTGAACGGAATCTTCAGTTCACCGGCCCACTCGAGCGTGTCGAGCCGACGCTGCGGCACTTTGTCGGGCGCTCCGCGGTGGCAGGCGAGGTCGTCGCGCAGAGTTTCGATCATCATTCCCTGTGACGGCGATACGTCGCGCAGCAAGGCGAGCTCGTCGCGGTACAGCGCGCCGGCATTCGCGTGGGGGAGAAGACCGGTCTCGTCGAGAACGAGTTTGGCCATCGCGTGCACGTAATGGACGGTCGAGTCGTAGCCGTTTTCCTTCAACCAATTCGCGGCCACTTCGTAGCGCAGTTCCGGGCGCTCACCGAGTGTGAACAGTGCTTCATGGCAGCCCTGACGGGCACCTTCGCGAGCGATCGCCAGCACTTGGTCGGCCGTGAGGTACGGGTGCTCCAGACGTGCCGGCGGCTGGGCGAAGGTGCAGTAGCCGCACGTGTCACGACACAGCATCGTGAGCGGAATGAAGACCTTGGGTGAGAACGTGACGCGCGAACCGAACAGCGCATCGCGACGCGCGGACGCGAGCGCGAGGATTTCATCGAGGGATGCGGACAGAAGAAAGTCGTGAGACGGGCGCTGGTACGACATGTGAGAACCTCTCGTGAGGGTCGACTCGGATGTGAATGCCAGCGCTTGACGGAAGATGACCGGGAGCAAGAAATCCGGCCGACCCCCTAGATGTCGAGCACTCGCAGACTAGCCGAAGGTCAGCGGTGCAACGCAGTGAAGAGGGCCCGCACGTTGTGGCTGCTCATCGGCAGGCGGTGGCCGGTACGACTGATGAAACCCAGCTGCACTCCCGTGGCGGGGTCGAGCACGGTGAAAAGTTGTTCGTGGCCGTCTTGGTCGACGATGACGTCGGTGAGGAGCGGGACGCCCGTTCGGGCAAGTGCCTGCTGTGTGAACCCGGCGTTTAGCACCTCGATCGCGATGTGTTGGACCCCCGAGCCGTACTCGTCGAGATGCGCGCGCACCGCCGGGTCGTCGCCCGCACCGAGCAGAACGACCGTCACGCCACCCGCTTCGGCGAGGAACATGGCCGGGTCGTCGGTGGCCTCGACGCGGAAACCCATCTGCGAAAAAAACGAACGTGCTGCGTCGATGTCGACGACGGCGACGACCACGTGGTCAATGCGGCAGGCAACGGTGTCAAGCTCGGTGTCGCCGCTCGGTTCGGCAACCTTCACGGGTGCGGCCTCGGGTCGCTCGAGCGCGACTTCGATGCGGTGGGTCTCGGAGAGCAAGGTGCGAAAGATCTGTTCAGCGAAGTCCGCGTCGATGCCCTCGTTGATGGCCCACTGTCGCCGGCTCGTGAGAACTTGTCGCACGCGTTCGGGCTGGATGATGGAAGTTGCGTTCTTCGACTTCACGTCGGCGACGCGGCGGCACACGTCGAGGCGACGCGCGAGAAGTTCGACGATTCCACGATCGATTTCGTCGATCTCACCGCGCAGCGCGGCGAGATCGTCGTTTGTGCTCACGACGTGTGCGGTTCGATCAACCGCTCGATGTGTTTGGCGAGAACGTCCATCTCGATGTTCACGCGATCGCCGGTGCGGCGAACGCCGAGAGTGGTGACCTCGGCGGTGTGCGGGATGACGGCGACGTCGAACGTGTCGGAACTGAGGTTGAACGCCGTGAGGCTGATGCCGTCGACGGTGACCGAGCCTTTCTCGACGAGGTAACGCATGAGATGTATCGGAATGCGGACGCGGAGATCCGGCGCGGGGTTCACGACGGTGCCGACTCCATCGACATGGCCGAGCACGATGTGGCCCCCGAGGCGCTCGCCGAGAGCCATCGGGCGCTCGAGATTGACGCGATCGCCGGTCTGTGCATCCGCAAGGTTCGTGCGGGAGTACGTCTCGTCGCTCACTTCGGCTTCCCACCAGTCGGCGCCGGAGGCAACAAGAGTGAGGCAGCAGCCGTTGACCGCGATGGATGCGCCGAGGTCACTGCCATCGAGGACCGTCGATGCCGCGATGCGCAGGCGCGAGCCGTTGCGGGTGGCAATGGTGCCCAGTTCTTCGACGATCCCCGTGAACACGCGCCAAACCCTAATGCCGCAAAGCCCGATGCCGTGTTGGCTGGGGGCGTCGGGGTTGGGGTTGGGGGACGTCGACATGTTCCGTAGCCTGACGGGGTCGGTTGAGGCCACACCTTCGGCCGATGCTCGCAGTCAACATCGTCAGCGGGCGACCCATTCAAGAGATGAGGCTCACATGCCGGAGAAGTCCAGCAAGCAAACCACGATCGCTGCCCATCAGCAGCACGGCACCGACACCGGTTCCCCCGACGTTCAGATTGCGCTCCTCACCGACCGCATCAACGAACTCACGGAGCACCTGAAGACCCACCCGAAAGACCACCACTCGCGTCGTGGCCTTTTGATGTTGGTTGGTCGTCGTCGCCGCATGCTCGATTACGTACGCGACCGTGACGTCCAGCGCTACCGCGATCTCATCGCGAAGCTGGGCTTGCGCCGCTGAGTTTTCCGGCGTGGGTATCCCATCTTCGGGGTGGGTGCCCACGCCACAATAAGAACTGCACCGAGGCACGTATGCGTCGGTTGTCAGTCGCCGAACCCGCGGTTGCGCCCATTGCGTCGCGCCGACCCGCGAGATTGCCGACTGGGAACCGACACCAGCTCCGGTGCACACCGCTTCGCCAAGGTGGCAAAGCGGTCATACGTTCCGCCGAGGAGGCGGGACGGTAGACGTTCCGTCGAGGAGACGGAACCATAGAAAAGGAGCAGACAGATGGCTGACGCCATTCGCGTCTCAGGTGCCGTTTCGGGCACCGACAAGGTCCTCGCTTTCGAGACGGGGAAACTTGCACAGCAATCACAGGGTGCCGTCGTTGCGAGCCTCGGCCGTACCACGGTGCTTGCCACCGCCAATGCCGCGAAGGGGGTGCGTGACGGCATCGACTTCTTCCCGTTGACCGTCGACGTCGAAGAGCGCGCCTACGCCGCGGGCAAGATCCCCGGCGCGTTCTTCCGCCGCGAGGGCCGTCCCACCGAGATGGCGATCCTTACGTGTCGCCTCACCGACCGCCCGCTGCGCCCCGCGTTTCCCGATGGATATCGCAACGAGACACAGATCGTTCTCACGGTCATCGGTGCCGACCAGACCAACCCGCACGACGTTCTCTCGATCAATGCGGCGTCCGCGTCGTTGATGATCAGCGGCATCCCCTTCGAGGGTCCCATCGGCGCGGTACGCGTGGCGTTCTCGATCGACGGCGAGTGGATCCCACACCCCACATTCGAAGAGAGCGATGCATCGACGTTCGAGCTCGTTGTTGCGGGTCGCGAACTCGAAGACGGCGACGTCGCAATCATGATGGTCGAAGCCGGTGGCACCGAGAAGAGCTTCACTTTCTACGAGGCGGGCGCACCCAAGGTGAACGAGAGCGTCCTTGCGGGCGGTCTCGAAGCGTCGAAGAAGTGGATCAAGGAGTCGATCGCACTCCAGCGTCAGCTCGTGGCCAGCGTCATCGCCACCAAGGGTCCGATCGAGCCGTTGTCGTACACGCCGGTTCTCGACTACAGCGACGAAGTGTTCGCTGCCGTCGAGGCCGCTGCCACGACGAAGCTTGCGCCGGCGGTGAGCATCTCGCTGAAGAGCGAGCGCAACGAAGCGATCGACAGGGCGACTGCCGAAACCGTCGCAGAGCTGTGCGGTTCGTCCGACGCCCCGGGTCGTTTCGCCGGCCAGGAAAAGGGCGTGAAGGAAGCGGTACGCAGCCTCACCAAGAAGTTGGTGCGAAAGCGCATCGTCGAAGAGGGAATGCGCATCGACGGCCGCGGCCCACGTGACTTGCGCGCTCTGTCGTCGGAAGTCGGCATCCTGCCGACAGCGCACGGAACGGGCTTGTTCCAGCGCGGCGAGACGCAGGTGATGAACGTCTGCACGCTCGCGATGCCGCGCATGAACCAGATGCTCGACACGTTGACTCCCGACACGGAAAAGCGATTCATACACCACTACAACATGGCGCCGTGGGCAAACGGAGAGACCGGTCGTGTGGGTTCCCCCAAGCGCCGCGAGATCGGACACGGCGCACTTGCCGAGCGTGCGCTTCTGCCGGTCGTCCCGAGCCAGGAAGATTTCGCCTACACGATTCGTCTCGTCAGCGAAGTGCTTTCGTCCAATGGTTCAACCTCGATGGGTTCGGTGTGTTCCTCGAGCCTTTCGCTCATGGATGCGGGTGTGCCGATCAAGGCGCCCGTCGCGGGTATCGCGATGGGTCTCGTCTACGCAGAAGGCAAGTACACCACCCTCACCGACATCCTCGGTGCGGAAGACGCATTCGGCGACATGGACTTCAAGGTCGCCGGAACCGCCGACGCGGTGACGGCACTGCAGCTCGACACGAAGATCGACGGCATCCCCGCCGACGTTCTTGCGGCGGCGCTCGACCAGGCGAAGGAAGCGCGTCTCGCGATCCTCGACGTGATGAACCGTGCGATCGGAGCCCCGCGTGCCGACGTCGCAGAGACCGCACCGAAGATCGTGTCGTTCACGATTCCGCTCGACAAGGTCGGCGAGGTCATCGGCCCGAAGGGCAAAGTCATCAACACCATCCAGCAAGAGACCGGTGCCGACATCGCGGTCAGCGACGACGGGGCGGTGGGCATCATCACCATTGGTTCGCCCGACTCCTTGAAGGTGAACGACGCGCGTGAGCGCATCATGAACATCGTCCAGCCCCCGACCGCCGACCTTGGCGCCATTTACAAGGGTCGTGTCGTCTCGATCACGAAGTTCGGTGCATTCGTCAACATCCTTCCCGGTCGCGACGGCCTCGTGCACATCTCGAAGTTGGGCAAGGGCAAGCGCATCAACAACGTTGAGGACGTGCTGCAGTTGGGAGACGAGATCGAGGTTCGCGTCGACGACATCGACGACAAGGGCAAGATCAGCCTGACGCCGGTCGGCGAGGGTTACGAGAACCTTCCCGTCGATGACGGTGGCGAGCGTCGCGAACGCGGCCCGCGCGAGGACCGTGGTGATCGCGGTGGACGTGGTGATCGCGGTGGACGCGGTGACCGGGGTGGACGCGGCCCGCGCGAGGAGCGTGGTGAGCGTCGCGCACCGAAGTCCGATGACGGTGACGAGGCGGTGTCGGTCAGCTTCGAGGACGAGTTCGAGACAGAACTCTCCGAGCAACTCGGCGATCTCGGCCCCGGCCGAGACTCGGGGCGTCGC
>JBEAPO010000128.1:0-7754 GCA_041164425.1 Actinomycetota bacterium | reverse complement strand
GCCGACCACAGGTTCTTCACCTCTGGCGTCTCGCCGAGAACCGGCATGGCGTCCGGCGTGAGCGACAACAGACCGTTGATCGCGTACTTGATCTCGGCGTCGCCGAGCATCTCCATCAACTCGATGGCCTGCTCCATCTGCGGGTCGAAGTCGTCCTGGGTGAGCGGCAACTCGGTCGGCGACAGCGCCGACTCTTCGTTCGACGGAATGTCGTTCGGGTGCATGAAGATTGCACGGTGTGCATACGAACCGACTTCCATCGATCCGGCGGTCTGACGCTCGTAACAGAACGTGTCCATGTCGCGGATGATCGGGTAGGCGACCTCTGCGTTCGACTGCTGCAAGATGTCGATCGGACCGACGTCGGCCATCTGGTGCACGGCCGGGGTGAGCGGAATGTTCGCTCCCGCCATCTCGGCGATGCGTGGGCTCCATACACCGCATGCGATGACGACGTACTCGGCCTCGATGCGGCCCTTGTTCGTGACGACGGCCTTGATCGTGCCGTTCTCGGTCTCGAGGTCCATCACTTCGGTGTTGGCGAACACTTTCAGGTGTCCGGCCTTCTGTGCGCTCTCGCGCATCAGCGTTCCGGTCTGCAACGAGTCGACCACCGACACGCTCGGGGTGTAAAAGCCACCGAGGATGATCTTTTCGTTGATGAACGGCACGAGCTCCTTGACCTGCGCGGGGGTGAGCAGGCGGGCATCGATGCCCCACGACTTGGCAGACGTCATACGACGGTTGAACTCTTCGAGTCGCTCGGGGGTGCGGGCGACTTCGATGCCACCGGAGGTGTTGTTCATGCCGTGGTCGATGTACTGGCGCTGTGAAGCGAGCGTGAGGAGCGCCATCTCCTTGTTGTGGTCCGTCGGGAAGATGAAGTTCGATGCGTGACCGGTCGATCCACCTGGGTTGGGGAGTGGTCCCTTGTCGATCAACACCATGTCGGTCCAGCCCAACTTGGAGAGATGACCGACGAGACAGTTGCCGACGATCCCGGCGCCGATGACGACGCACTTGGCGCGAGTTGGAAATTCACTCATATTGACCCCCGATTGCTCGACCCCACCGCACACCGGCCGTGAGGCATTGATGATTTTGGTAGTATATCAGCGCAATATCAGACGATTTCCAGTGGGGGCGCGATGAGCATGACGCTGAGCGAACGGGCGTACTACGCGATTCGTGATCTCATCGTGCGTCTCGAGTTGGCACCCGGCGACGTGATCCGCGAGGACGTCTTGCAGGACCGCCTCGGCATCGGACGCACCCCAATCCGTGAGGCGCTCCAGCGACTGGCCCGCGACCAGTTCGTGACGGTGATTCCGCGCCGCGGAATGCTCGTGTCGGGCGTGGACGTCACCGAGTTGTCGATGTTGTACGAGACCCGCACAATCCTCGAGCCGTATGCGACGCGACTCGCGTGTGCGCGCGGCAAGGCCGAGCATTGGGAGTCGATGGCGACTGCTCTCGAAGGTGCGCGCAAGCCGGGCATCACCAACGACGCGCTGATGGCAATCGACCGCACGTGTCACGAGATCGTCTGGAGCGCGGCCGGCAACCGCTTCCTCACCGACACGCTCGACATGTTGTACGCCCAGAGTGATCGCCTGTGGCACTTGTATCTCGCAGACGTCGCCGACATGCACGACGCGGTCGAGGAACACGGCGAGATCTACAAGGCACTCGCCGACGGTGACGCAGATCGCGCAGCGAAGCTCGCCGAGGCGCACATGCGCGCTTTCGACGAAGAGATCTCGCAAGCCGTTCGCCGGCACCTCTAGTCGTTACTGCGTCGTCAGGCTTGCGGCGAACATTCCCTCGCGCACACGAGCCGCGATCTCTTCGGGAACTTCGCTCAGTCGTTCAAGCGTGACTCCGACGATCTTGCCCGTGAACCGATAGTCGTGTGGGTAGTTGCCGACGGGGCTGCCGGTGTCGATGCCGACGTCGAAGGTCTCTCCACTCATCGAATAGACGAGCGGTACGGTCTTGTCGATGCGTCCACCTGCGATGTCGACGCCGTCAACGTTCATCACGACGGTGCCACCCGCACCGAATCCGCCGTCGTAGGCGAAGGTGATGACGACACGGTGCGCGCCGCGTGAGAGTGGGGTTGCTGATGCGCACACGAAGTGCTCGTGGCCGTACAGGTTGTAGTGGAACATTGGGCGACCATCAGACGAGAGATACAGCGACCAGCCAGCCATGTTTCCGCCCTGGCACACGATGACGCCGTGATCGGTCTCGCCGAGAATCTCGATGTCTGCCGTGATGCGATACGAGCAATTCTTCAGGTTTAAGACGACACTTTCCGGCATGCGCACATGCGCCGTCGTGTACGTCATCTTCGTGATTCCGTCCAACACATGGGGCACCGAAAACTCACCGTGTCGCGGGGAGCCGGCATCGCGGAGGGGATAGATGCCGTAATCGATCGCTTGTCGATGGAAGAGTTCCTGGAGTTCACGCAACTTGTCGGGGAACTTCTCGGCGAGGTCGACGGCTTGCGAGAAATCCTCGGCGATGTTGTACAGCTCCCAACGTTCTTGTGGGCCGTCGAAGTCGAAGCCCTGCAGCCGGATCCACGGCAGGCGACCGTGGAAGCAGCTCGCCATCCAGCCGTCGGAGTAGATCGCGCGGTTGCCGAGGATCTCGAAGTATTGGTGCGTGCGCCGGCTCGGCGAGTGCGGATCGTCGAAGGTGTTCGTCATTGACACCCCGTGCATCGGCATCTGCTGAATTCCGTTCACGCTCGCAGGAGCTTCAATGCCGACCGCCTCGTAGATGGTCGGGGCGAGGTCGATGACGTGGTGGAACTGCGTGCGCAGTCCACCTCGATCGGCGATGCGCTTCGGCCATGACATCGCCATCGCGTTGCGGGTGCCGCCGAAGTGCGATGCGACCTGCTTCATCCACTGGAACGGGGAGTCGAGTGCCCACGCCCAGCCGACGTTGAAGTGGTTCTCACACTTGGCCGTGCCGAAGTCATCGAGGTGTTCGAGTAGCCACTCGGGATCTTCGTGCACGCCGTTCTGGAACGACGGTGCACTCCATGCGCCGTGCACCGTACCTTCCGCGGATGCGCCGTTGTCGCCGGTGATGTAGATGACGAGAGTGTCGTCGGCGATTCCGAGGTCGTCGAGCGCGCCGATCACACGATTGATCTGGTGATCGGTGTGGGCGAGGAACCCGGCGAAGGTCTCCATCAGTCGAGTCGCCACCGGTCGATAGCGCTCGGGGTAGTCGCTCCATGCGGGGATCTGTTCGGGTCGCGACGTGAGAGCGGTGTCGGGAGGAATGACGCCGAGTGCAAGTTGACGGCTATAGATCTCCTCGCGCAAGGAATCCCAGCCTGCGTCGAATCGTCCGGCGAACTTTTCGATCCACTCGCGTGGCACGTGGTGCGGTGCATGCACTGCGGGCGTAGAGAAATAGCACAGCATCGGCCGGTGCGGCGCGCTCACACGTTGGCGCTGCATCCACTCGATGGCCTTGTCGGCAAGATCCTCGGTGAGGTGATAGTTCGGATTGCCGATGTGCGGGGAGATCGGCGTCGTCTGGTCGTAGACGGGCGGCTCCCACTGCGAGGATTCCGCGCCGAGGATGCCATAGAAGCGATCGAAGCCGAGCCCCGTCGGCCATCGATCGAATGGACCGGCTGGGCCCTGTTCCCAGGATGGCGCGAGGTGCCACTTGCCGAAGCATGCGGTCGAATAACCGTGCATGCGCAGCACCTGGGCGATGGTGGCCGACTCCGGTGGAATCGCCGAGTCGTATCCGGGGAATGAGTTCGCGATCTCCGTGATGCCGCCCATGTGCACTGAGTGGTGATTCCGTCCGGTGAGCAACGATGCGCGAGTGGGCGAGCACAACGCGGTCGTATGGAACTGGTTGTAGCGAAGGCCGTTCGATGCGATGCGATCGAGTCCTGGTGTCGGCACGGGTCCACCGAACGTGCCAAACGATCCGAATCCGACATCGTCCAACATGATGAGCAAGATGTGCGGCGCGCCATCGGGTGTACCGGGTGCGTTTAGTTTGCGCGGATTCGATTCTGCGATCAGCCGTCCCGCTTGCCCCTCGAACGGTGGGGTCGGCTTGGGAACGTTCGTCACGAACGGAATCCCTGTGGGTCGAATGCGCGCAACACTCGTGTCACGAGAGACTCTTCGCCGCGAATCTCTATGTCGTTGCTCGCAAGCGCAACGGTGAGTGTCGTTGATCCGGTGAGCAGTCCTGCCCATGTCGCCATCGAACACGCAACGACGTGGTGCGCGCCATCGCCGTTGGTGGGTACGCAGACGTTGTTGCGCACATGAAGTCCGCTCACGCCGTTCTCGGCGAAATCGAATGCGATGTGTGCGTCGATGTCATCGAGTGCAGAAGGTTCGACGAGGACGCGCAAGACGTGCACCGCGTTGTCGGCGGATCCCGCAAGGAGTGCTCCGCGAGAGAAGCGATGCGTTGTGAAGCGTGAGCCGTCTGTAGATCCGTCCCACTGGCGTGCGCGGGTGAGGCACCAGTTGCGAATGTTCGCTGACGTAGTGCGAGTGGCGATCGTGCGCAGCACGTGTGCGAGCGTCGTGCGGTCGTCATCGTCGGAGTTCGTGCTCGTCGCGAGCATTGAGGCAAGTTCGAGCGCCCAGCGCACATCGTTTGCCTTGAGTGCGCCCGTGCAAGCCGTTCGCACGGTGTCGCGTCCACCAAGCGCCGCGATGTAACGGTCGTTTCGCTCGACGGTGGGGTATGGGAACAGGTTCGCTTCGTTGCCATCGAAGAAGCCGAACAACCCCGAGCGAATCTGTCGCGTGTGGTGTTCGGCGACGCCGTAGTGCTCGGTCGTCAGGTAATCGTCGTCGGCCCACTCGGGGAGCCGCACGAGATGTGCGAGATCCGCACTCGTTGCCCCGCGGTTGGTGTGGCGCACGGTCTGGTCCCACAGGAACTGGATCGAATCGCGGTAGCGCCCGACTCGTGTGCCGATCTCGTCGCGACCGTTGATCGGAATGCCGTGGGCGCCGATGAGATGGTTCGCACGGAGCGACAGCAGATGGTCGAGACCCGCGAGCAGGATCATCGGGTCGCGATACTCCTCGCCGCGGATGGCGAACACGTTGAAGAGCACCGGCCACACCAGGTTGTTGACGACGAGATCGAGCGACGGGATCGAGATTGTCACCGAGTCGTCGGCATCCGAAGGTGCGGGGGTGATGTCCATCTCGAGACCCGCGATGGTGATGCGACAGGCGGAGTCGAAGGTGTAATCGGCCTCGACGTAGCCGGGCGTGTGCGGGGAGTGTGCGGGATTGCGGAAGTAAGTGCCCAGTCCCACGCCGACGATGCCGTCCGGCCCGTCCAGCGGTAGGGAGGTGCCGAACTGTTCGACGAGACCGCGGGTGTAGGTCGGAGCAATTGCCGATGCCGTGCGCGTTCGATTGATGGCGATGCGCGAGTGTCCCCACACCGGGAGCCTCGATCCGGCGTCGGCGAACGCAGCGGTTGTGCCGTTCACGTAGTGGAAGTGCGTGTACATCACCGAGACGATCGGGCGTGTGGTTGCGGTGCGCAGCATGGAGATCGCAGCGGACATTTCTTCCACGCACTCACCGGTGTCGATGGCGATGATCCCCTCGGGTGCGTCGATGAAGGTCTGGTTGGAAAGCCCGTTGCCGACGACGCACCACGCATGTTCACCGACGCGATGCAATCTCGGTTCGAACTGCTCCATGTGTGACACGGTGTCGCGATGCACGTGCTGACCGCGCGAGTCAACGACGGTCAGGTCGCCATGGGGTTCGAAACTTCTCGAGCGTGGTGAGGTCACTTCTGAAGCGTAGGCGTCGATGGTGCGGCGCGGTTCAGTCGGCGTAGTTGCCGAGCACCTGTGCTGGTTCGGTCGAGGCCGTGTCCGGCCAGTTTGAGTACCAGATGTCGGCGGCCGACGCTCCGACGTTGAGTGGCAGGCGATCGAATCCCGTGATCGGCTCGAGGAGCGGCTCGACCATCACGTCGTGTCGCGGCTTGTAGAAGAACGGGAACGACTGTCGTGCGCGACCCGAAGTGTTGGTCACGCGGTGTGGGGTGGAGATGAGTCGACCGCCACTCCATAGCTCGAGCATGTCGCCGACGTTCAACACCAGTGCATCGGGTGGGCACTTCGCATCGATCCACTGCTCGTCGCGCGTGCGCACCTCGAGCCCCCCGATGGGATCGTGCGCGAGGATCGTGAGCACGTTGAAATCCTTGTGCGGATGGATGCCCCACGTGTCGGGTTGGGGATCGGTCGGCGGATAGTTCAACAGCGTCATGTTGGTGAGCGGTTGGTCCATCGCCGACAAGATGCGTGTGGCATCGATGTCCATCGCTGAGCACAGCGCGACGATCAAGTTGTCACACACTGTCGTCATTGCATCCCAATACGCCATCACGCGTCCACGCACGTCGGCGTCGATGCGCGGCCAGACATTCGGTCCGTAGAGATGACACGCTGTACGAATTGGATCGTTCGCGTCGGTCTCGTGGTGCAACTTCCACGCCTCGTACTGGTCGCCCTTGCCCTTGCCCGAATTCGGTGTGAAGTAGCCGAGTGGCACGTAACCGCGATAGTTGCCCTTGACGACGGTGTCGAGGGCGAGCACCTCGCGTGGCGTGTCGAAGGTGTCGCGCACCGCATCGCGCATCGCCTCGATCGTCGAGTCGGGCACGCCGTGGCCCGTCAAGATGGCAAAGCCCACGCTCGACAGCGCGTCGTAGAGGGACTGTGCCGCATTCGAGGAGTCTGCCGGGGTCGCCGGAGCAACGAGCGGGGCGATGTCCACGATCGGCAGTCCCCGAGACATGGCCCCATTGTGTCACCGCGGGTCTTTCCGGGGCGGAGAAAAGTCCCACGTATATAGTGGAATGGTCCTAACGGCCACCGTCGTGGCCATCAACCGGGGAGTCGTCCATGTCATTTCCATCCGATCTTGAAATCGCACGCGCCGGAAAGCCGAAGCCGCTGAAGGAAATCGCCGCCATGATGGGCATCGGGGAAGAGTTCCTCGAGCCATACGGCACCCAGCTCGCCAAGATCAGCCTGGACGCGATCGATTCGCTGCAGGGTCGTCCGAAGGCAAAGTACGTCGTCGTCACGGCAATCACCCCGACGCCGCTCGGCGAAGGCAAGACCACCACCACCGTCGGTCTCGGTCAGGCGATGAAGCACATCGGCAAGAACGCCGTCATCAGCTTGCGCCAGCCGAGCATGGGACCAACCTTCGGCATCAAGGGTGGAGCAGCAGGCGGTGGCTATAGCCAGGTCATCCCGATGGAGTTGTTGAACCTGCACTTGACCGGTGACTTCCACGCCGTCACTGCGGCACACAACCTGCTCTCTGCGATGGTCGACAACCATCTGCACCAGGGCAACGAGTTGGACCTCGACCTCGACAACATCACGTGGCGCCGTGTGCTCGACGTGAACGACCGATCGCTGCGCAACATCATCGTCGGTCTCGGCACCAAGGAAGACGGTGTCGTGCGTCAGACCGGCTTCGACATCACCGCGGCCTCCGAAGTGATGGCGATCCTCGCTTTGTCGACATCGATGGCCGACATGCGCAAACGCTTCGCTCGCATCGTCGTTGGATACAACACCAAGGGTGAGCCGGTGACGGCAGAGCAGTTGAGCGCAGCAGGTTCGATGGCCGTGATCATGAAGGATGCGATCAAGCCGAACCTCTTGCAGACGCTCGAGAACACCCCGGTCA